>NZ_JALEKL010000011.1 GCF_022768985.1 Methanosphaera sp.
ATAAATGCTCCGACCGGGATTCGAACCCGAGTCTTCGGCTCGAAAGGCCGAAATGATTGGCCGGACTACACTATCGGAGCAGATACAATTAAAAAGTTATCCATCATTAACAATTATTATTAAAATATGAAATAATAATTAAAAATAATTAAAATTTAGAATAAGGATAAATGCTCCGACCGGGATTCGAACCCGAGTCTTCGGCTCGAAAGGCCGAAATGATTGGCCGGACTACACTATCGGAGCAAATACATTAAAAACTATTTATTATTATCAATAGAAAATAGAACTATCTATTTTTTTTAAATGGGGCCTGGGCCGAGAATCGAACCCGAGTCACGGGATCCACAGTCCCGAAGAATAACCACTATCCTACCCAGGCATTTAAAAATATATCATTCATTATTTTAAAGTGCGGGAGCAGGGATTCGAACCCTGGGAGGCCTACGCCAACAGGTCCTAAGCCTGTCCCCTTTGACCAGCTCGGGCACCCCCGCATATAAAAGCTCGAGGCACCCCTTATAACCTGTACTTTATATAAGGAATGTATCGCTTAAATGAACTCTAGAAACTAAATCTTGTATAATAATTTAAATAAAAAAGTTCTAGAAAATGCTCCGACCGGGATTCGAACCCGAGTCTTCGGCTCGAAAGGCCGAAATGATTGG
This sequence comes from Methanosphaera sp., assembly GCF_022768985.1. Classification (NCBI taxonomy): domain Archaea; kingdom Methanobacteriati; phylum Methanobacteriota; class Methanobacteria; order Methanobacteriales; family Methanobacteriaceae; genus Methanosphaera; species Methanosphaera sp. Next base: position 669 of record NZ_JALEKL010000011.1, read on the forward strand.
CCGGACTACACTATCGGAGCAAATGTTGGATTATAAATATTTAAATGGGCCCAATGGGGTTCGAACCCATGGCCGCCCGGTTATGAGCCGGGCGCTCTACCTGGCTAAGCTATAGGCCCAAATAATGAGAAGCGCCGTCGACAGGACTTGAACCTGTGACCAATCGGTTAACAGCCGAACGCTCTACCTACTGAGCCACGACGGCACGATATTTTTTCATCCTATAATAGTTTATTTATAATAACTTATATATAAACTTACCTACAAAGCAATTTACTTAATGACATACATAAAGTATTATACTTATGTAAGCACAATATAAACTTTAATCTTCATAGTATATAAAGGTTACGGTTATGATTTTATTTTTCAAAAAAATATAAAAAAGAACAGTTAACTAAATAACTAAATCTTCTTAATGTTTATGTTATCATAACACATATCAATATATCTTTGAATAAATGGATCAAGTTCAGGTCTTAAATTGTTCTCACATTCTAGTAAACTTAAATCTGAAAAACTTCCCTTCAATTTACGATCTGCCCAACGTACTTCTTCTTCAACACGTCTACCATATCTATTTCCATACATCTTAAATAATGGGAATTTTGTAAGACCATTACTTCCAGCTTTTAGAAGAACACCTATATTTGCAAGATTATCAGTCCATGTACCTGTAATAATTTCAATATGAGGGAATCTAATTCTTACAGCTGCAACAATACTTGCATAATATAATGATGCAGGTTGTGGTGTTAGATTATATTCAGTATCAGGATGTGGATTTAATGAATAGAAAATAATTCTATCAATATCTAATTCTTCAATTAAATCAAATAAATCATTAAGATGATCAAGTTCCTCACCAAGACCAATAATTATTGTTATTGCCTTTTTAAATCCTAATTCTTCTGCATTAACAAGCATTGATTTAATATCATCCATTGACTTACTTGGACATACTTCATCATGGAATTCTGGATTTGCAGTTTCAACAGCACCAGTAATTCCAATAATTTCTTCACCATACTTATCAAGTTCATCTGTGATTCCTATATTAAGCCATACAGGATTATCTGTTATATCATATATTGTTTCTGAAATTTCCTGAATTTCTTCTGTTGAATATACACCATATCCACCTGATAAGAATTCAATATTCCATCCCATACGTTTTGTAAGTTCTGCCTCTGCATAAATACCCTTTACATGTCGTCTTGCCTTGTTTGGTTCATCAATTCTATCTTTTTGTGATGACATGTAACAGAATTTACAATCTCCTTTTTCACAATACCATGAAAGAAATATAGCACGTTCAAGTGTTACATCTGTTGAATGATATTTTCGTGTTATTTTATCAGATTCAGCAAGTAATTCAAGTACTTCTTTATTTCGTATTTTTTCAATAACATCCATTTTATTACAATTCTCCCTATTAAAAAATGAAAAGTTTTATGAAACTTTTTTTTAACTTCTATTATATATTATATCTAGAGTTTTTTAATATTAAAAATTCATCATAATATAGTTAGAATATATTTAAATAAAATAAAAATTTAAATTAACAGAAATATAAATATAAATATAATATAAAATTATTTATTATCAATTTTAGATTTTAGTCAAAATTATATAATTAATAGGAATATTTTTGGAGGAATTAATATTACAGATATGATGTGTGGACTCGAAATCCACGTACAATTAGATACAAACTCAAAGCTATTTTGTAGCTGTCCTACAAACTACCAATCTGCACCAACAAACACAAACATATGTCATGTATGTTTAAATCAGCCAGGTGCAAAACCATTTCCACCAAACCAGTATGCTATAGACAATGCAATTAAAGTAGCATTAATGCTTGGATGTGATATATCAGAAGATGTTATTTATTTCATGAGAAAACACTATGACTACGCTGATTTATCAAGTGGATATCAGAGAACTTCAGTTCCTGTTGGAATTAATGGTGAACTAAATGGAGTAAGAATCCATGAAATACACGTTGAAGAAGATCCAGGACAATATAAACCTGACCGTGGAACTGTTGACTTTAACAGATCTGGAATTGCTCTTATTGAGATTGTAACAGAACCAGATATGAAATCACCAGAAGAAGCAAGAAGCTTCCTTAATGAACTTATACGTGTACTTAACTACAGTGGATGTGCTCGTGGAGAAGGTACCATGAGAGCAGATGTAAACATCTCAATTGAAGGTGGAAAAAGAGCTGAAGTTAAAAATGTAAACTCTATACGTGGAGCATACAAAGTTCTTAAATTTGAACTTGTAAGACAAAAAAATATCCTACGTAGAGGAGGAACAGTACAACAAGAAACACGTGCATATCTTGAATCTCAGATGATTACAGTTCCTATGAGACTTAAAGAAGATGCTGATGATTACAGATATATACCAGATCCAGATCTTCCACCAATAAAAATAGATCCTGCACATGTTGAAGAAATTCGTCAAAATATGCCAGAACCTGCTCATCTTAAAACAGCAAGATTTGTAGAAGAATATGGTATTGATGAAGCTGATGCTAAAGTATTAACTTCTGAACTTGAACTTGCAGATGCATTTGAAGAAGTTGCAGCTAAAGTTGATGCAAATACAGCAGCAAGACTTATGCGTGATGAATTAAAACGTGTTCTTCACTACAATAAAATACAGTACAAAGATAGTAAAATTACACCAGATGATATTGTTGAACTTATCAACTTAATTGAATCAAAACAAGTAACACCTGAAGCTGCACATAAACTTATTGAACAAATGCCAAATAATGAAAAATCACCAAAACAAATAGGTGAAGAAATGGATATTATTGGTGTTGTTGAAGATGATGCTATAGAAAATGCTATTAATGAAGCTATTGAAGCTAACCCTGCAGCTATTGAAGATTATAAAAATGGAAAAGAAAATGCTGTTAACTTCCTTGTAGGTCAAGTAATGAGACTTACAAAAGGTAAAGCTAATGCAGGAGAAACAAATAAGATGATTCGTGAAAAACTTGATGCATTATAAGCATCTTAAGTTTTCATTTTTTTTAAAGACTAAATTCTTATTTAGTTTTCTTTACTTAAACTTCCAAAAACTCACATTACTACATAATAGTGTATGATTTTTTTGAGTTTTATGATAAATAAATTCCAAGGGAGAGATAAAGCATGAGTGATGATTATAAAAAAGTAAAAGATTACATGACAAAGGATGTTATTACAGTTACACCAGATATGGCTATTGATGAAATTAGAAACATAATCAAAAAGACAGGACACGATGGTTTTCCAGTGGAAAAAGACGATGAAATTGTAGGTATAATCACTGCTTCTGATCTTCTTATACGTGATGTTACCCCTACTGTTGAGGGTATGATGTCTGATGATATTGTTATTGCAAATGAGGATTTGTCAATTAATGATGCATCAAGAGTTATGTTTCGTTTAGGTATTTCAAGACTTCCCGTTACTGATGAAAATAGAAAAGTTCTTGGTATTATAACAAATACAGATATTTTAAGATCACATATTGAAAGATCTACACCTGCTAAGGTAAATGAGTTTAGAAAAACACTTGAAGGTCTTTATAATATTAAAACTACTGTCATTAAGAAGAAAGTTAGAATTGATGCACTTCATCCTACACAGGATAAGGTATATGCTGATGAACTTCAAGGTCGAACTTATGAAATTGAACGTGGACTTGCAGAACCTATTATTGTAGTTGAAAAAGATGAAAATAACTATGTTGTTATTGATGGTCATCATCGTCTTGTTGCATCACATCAGATGGGAAAAGATGAACTTACAGCAAATGTTATTAAGCTTAGTAAGGATATAAAACTTGGAGTTGAAAAGACTGCAGAAAATAGTGGAATTTTTACAATTGATGATATTGAAATTATATCTGATGCTCAACATCCACTTATTGCTGTAACTGGAAGTTTAAGAGATAAAAATACAACAATAAAATAAGATGATAAAATGAAAGAAGAAATTTTAAGAGAAGTTTATGAAACATTAGTTGATAGAAAGGAAAATCCTACAGATTCATATACATCTAATCTTATGAAAGATTCACATAAAAAGGCTGAAGATAAAATTCTTGAAAAACTAGGTGAAGAAGCTACAGAAGTTATTCTTGCTTCTAAAAATAATGAAGACTTAGTTCATGAAACAGCTGATTTATTATTTTTCATGATAGTAAATCTTGTATATAAAGGAATACCTATTGATGATGTATTTGATGAATTAATTGAAAGACACAAATAAACACACATCAAAATTTTACTAACCTCCACCTTTTTTTTAGTTTTAATTTTTTTAGAATTAGTTTTAACACTTTTTTTGTGAAGATTTTTTTTGTAATTTATAAAAAAAGATTTAAAAAAAATAAAAAGAAAAATGGGAGATTTAATTTATACACTACTTTATTATTTTTCCCATATCTTTTTTTTTGATTTGAATTTAAGGATAAAACTAGAAAATTAAGTTTTACTTTTACTTTATTATTTTTATGAAGATTAATCTTTCCACTACTAAAAGAGTAATCTTTCCACTACTTATTTGAAATTAACCTTTTCCACTACTAATAAAAGATTAATTTTCTTTATTTTTTGAAATTTTAAGGAGGAGGTTAGGTAATTTAAAGAATCACTTTTTTTTTAATTTTAAAAAAATTTACTTCAAAGAGACTCTTGTTTTTCTTCTTCGTGTTGTGATAAATGATACAATCTTATTTGTATAACACGAAAATATAATATTTTTTTTATCTAAAAAAAATTGTAAATAACTACACTAGTTTTCTTTTTTTGATTTTTTTTTAAATGAAAATTAGTGAATGTTTTTTTTACATATTCACTTTTTAAATAATTTAAACTATTAAAAATAATTAAATTTTAGATTTAACTTAAGTTTTTAATAGTAATTATATGTCTTATGTTTCTTATATATAAAATATCTCTTTATTTTGTTTTTAATTAAAAAATTCTTTGTTTTACATATAACTAACCATAAAGACGTTATTTTTAATATAATAATCTTATTAAACAGTTTAAATAAGTAAATAAAAAGATTAGAAACAATAATTTTTTATTAAATTGATTAATAATTACCTAATTTTAATTAAAAGAAACTAATTAAATTAACTTTAAAAGTTCATTAAATTAATTTTAAAAAGTTAGTAATGAAATAAAAATAGAAATATGATTATACCATTTTTATAAAAAAAATTAGACATTTAATATAATTTAGACAAAACCACACATTATTATATAAAAGTTTATATTTACAATTAGTAAAAATATTAAAAAATATTAATTCAAAAGAAAAAGCAAGATTTACATGTCCAATTGATAAAGCTGTTGTTCTTTTTAATAAAAAATGGACAATTCAAATAATACATTAAGAGACCAAATAACCTTTAAGTGACTAAATAACCTTTTAGTAATGAGATTACCATTTGGTAACCTACCTTGTTTTTCTATTATATAATAAGTGAAAATTTATGATAAAAAAAAGTTGGTCAGATTATTTAAATAAGAATTTATCTAATAAAAAAAAAGAAAGAATGGGAGGTTGAATTTTAAAGTATTCTTATCCTAGAATACTATTTATTCCTTCATATGTTACAAATTTTGCAAATTTATCTTCTGGTGTAACTTTAATATTTCCCTGTGAATATTGATCAAGTGCTGCTTTTATAAGGTCACCTTTTTTACCATTTTTATCTGCAGCATCCCTAATTCCATCTGCTAGATTTTCAATTGCATCTCCACGAGTTGCTCCATGATTTGATTGATCTTCACGTAGGAAGTCTATTGAACTTACATTTGAAACTTCCTGTCCATTTGATTGTACAGGTCCCACAGCATTAAGCATTGCATCTATTGCTGTTGGTGTTACCACTACCACCATATCTGTTGAGATATTTGTATGATATTTAACAATTTCTTGTGCTATTTTTGTACCATTTTCTAAGTCTGAACTCCATAGTGAATCATGTAAATACCACTGATTAAGTCCTTCAGCTTGCATATCTGCTGTTGGTTTTAATGTTGGATGTGCAAGTCCTCCAGGATAAACTGGTGTAATATTACCAATTGAGCTATCTTTTAAGTTTATTACAAATGCCATGTCAACAGCACCTATTCCTGGTCTGTTTTCTGATGGATCTGTACATAATACTAATACATTTTGTTCACCAGAGAAAGTTTCTTTACCTTCATTATAACTTGTCATAAAGTATACTCCAGCAACAGCCATAACAGCTACAATTGCAAGTATTACTACTAACAAGATTTTCTTTTTTGAAACCATGATTAATCCCTAATATTTTTTTAAATTTATAATATTCTATATTATATATTAAATTATAAATAAATAATTAAGAAAAAGAATTATTTTATCTAAATTAAATTATGAGGTTTTAGTGTTGCAAATATCAGGAAAAATTAAAGATAAGAAGGGTTTTAATAAGCTTAGACGTATGAAAAACTCACTTCATGACAAAAAAGAAATCTACAAAGAACAAAAAGTTATTAAAAACACAGAAAAACGGCAAATAACACCGATAAGCCAACAATTAAAAGATGAAATAGATCATAAAATCAGAGATGAATATAATAATTTTAAATGCAACACTTATGAACCTAAAATATCAATTATTATCCAAAATACTGATTCTATTGATGAGGTTATCGACTGTATTGGGAATGATGGATATTCTAATTTTGAATTAATTATAATCTGTGATGATGATAGTTTTAATTTAGATGATAATTTAGATTATAGAACTATTATAAAAAATGATGATATGAATATGGCTGAGTGTCTTAATTGTGCCTTTGATGTTGCATGTGGTGAATATCTTCTATTTTTAGATAGTAGTATAACTTTTTTTAGTGGATTTATCACGGCAATTGCTGGATTTATTGACACAGTTGATGATGCTGGATTTATTAGTTGTGAAATTCTAGATTCAAATACATATAATATTGAAAGTGTTGGTGTTAAATTTAGAAAAATAGAAAATAGCATTAAAGCTATTAATAATAAATATGAAAGTACTCCTCAATTTAATGGAGATGTTATCAAAACAATTAGTGTTTCATCAACTGTTGCTTTAATTAAATCTGACATACTTAGGAAATGTGAATTATTTGATGATAAATGTAGTTCATGTGATATTTTCCTTGATGTTTCATTAAAACTACACAAGGCAGGTTATCATAATTATATTCTTCCAATTAAAGCAATACATCATAAACACACATGTGAGGTCATATCAGATTGTAGAGATAAATACATCAATGATAAATGGTATGATATGATCTATGAAAACTTCTACTATGATAAGATATATGCAAAAAATATCTTCACAGACCCATTATGTATAGCATTTTGTGTTACACAATCAGATAACAATACAACAGCAGGTGATTATTTTACAGCAAAAAGCTTTGCATCAAATATCAAAGAAGAACTCAAATGGAATGTAGTGTATCTTGCACAAAATCCAACAACTAACCAGAAAAACTGGTATTTTATAGATGAGGATGTTGATGTTATAGTATCACTTCTTGAAAGATATAATATAAACAATATTCAATCAGATAACAATCCACTTCTTATTGCTTGGCCTCGTAACTGGTTTGAAAGATGGATAGATCAACCATTTTTCATAGACTTTGACATCATACTTGCAAGTAGTATGAAAGCATGTAAATTAATTGAAAAAATAACAGATAAAAAAGCACATCTTTTCCCAATTGCAACAGATACAAAGATGTTTAAAGAAGAAAATAATAGCTGTAATGAATTTATATGTGATTACTGCTTTACAGGTAGCTATTGGGGTGCAAAACGTGAAATTACAGGTTGTCTTGCACCGGGTGAATGCACATATAAATTCCACCTCTATGGATCTAACTGGGAAGATAGTGAATTTAAAGATTATTCAAAAGGATTTATATCATATGAGATGATGCCACAAATCTATGCATCAACAAAAATAGTAGTAGATGATGCAAATCATGCAACAGCAAAGTATGGATCTGTAAATAGCAGAGTATTTGATACAATAGCTGCAGGAAAACTAGTCATTACCAATGGAACACTGGGAAATAATGAATTATTTAGTGGCTTAATACCTGAATATCACACAAAAGATGAACTTAAAAATCAGATAAACTACTACATGCAACATGAAGATAAATATGAAAATAAGATAAAACAACTACAGCAAATTGTATTAAATAATCATACATATAAAATACGTGCATATAAACTACGTCAAATAATACATGATTATTATTTTAAATAAAAATTAACTTCTTTTTTATTTTTTTCTTAAAAAAATTCTATTTATATATAAAATATATTAAACTTTGATTATAAAAATAATAATATTATATAATTTTTAATGAAGATTTCTTTTTTATTATAAAACTTATTTTTTCATAGATTATAATAAAAAATAGGAAATTATATTGAGGCATTGTAAAAAATGAATATGATAAGTGAGATAATTCATGATCTTAAAAGTTACAGATCATTATTAAGTGAATTAATAAGAAGAGATATTAAGATAAAATATCGCCGATCAGTTCTCGGAATCTTATGGAGCTTCTTAGATCCTTTATTATCCATGATAGTTTTAACAATTGTATTTTCTACGTTGTTTCATCGTATTCCAAACTACCCAATATACTATCTTTCAGGACTTCTTGCATTCCAACTATTTAGTGGTGGATCTAAAACTGCAATGAAATCCCTTGTAGGATCATCAGGTATTTGGAAGACAATCTATGTTCCAAAGTTTTTATATGTTCTATCGGCAGTACTGTCAAACTTTGTTACATACCTACTTTCATTAGTTGTTCTTCTTGTACTAATGGCAGTGTTAAATGTTCACTTTACAATATACATAATATTTGCAAGTCTACCAATACTTGGACTTATTATAATGACAGTAGGTGCAGGACTTATAATGGGAACATTAAATGTGTTCTTTAGAGATATGGAATATTTATACAACGTATTTTGTATGATGTTAATGTATGGTATGCCTATATTTTACCCAGCAGATATTGTACCTGCAGCATTCAGATTTATACAAGATTACAATCCATTATATCAGTTAATTTCATGTTTAAGAGATTGTTTCTTATATGGACAGATGTATCCAATATCCACACTTCTATTTGGATTTGGATGTGCAATACTATTATTAATAGTTGGTATACTATTACTATACAAATATCAAGATAGATTTATATTATATGTATAAATTAGACTTTTAAATTTTATAAAAGGGAGATTATTTATGGATGATGACATAGTTGTTGATGTAAAACATGTAGGTATGGAATTTAATCTTAACCAGGAAAAAACAGATAACCTTAAAGAATACGTCATTAAAGCTATTAAAAAAGAACTTAGATTTCAATCATTCTGGGCTTTGAAGGATATTTCATTACAGATACATAAGGGTGAAAAGGTAGGATTTATAGGATTAAATGGTGCAGGAAAAAGTACTCTACTTAAGATAATTGCACAAGTTATGAAACCAACAAAAGGAGATGTGAAGGTTAAAGGAAGTCTTGCACCTCTTCTTGCATTAGGTGCAGGTTTTGACCTAAATTATACAGGTAGTGAAAATATATTTCTTAATGGTTCACTTCTAGGACATTCAAAATCTTATATGAATAAGAAGTTTGATGAAATTGTTGAATTTTCAGAGATAGGTGATTTTATTGATGTTCCTGTTAAAAACTATTCATCAGGTATGAAATCACGTCTTGCATTTTCAATTGCAACATCTGTAAATCCAGACATTCTTATACTTGATGAGGTATTATCAGTAGGAGATGCATCTTTCCAGAGAAAATCAAAAGAAAGAATGCGTAATTTAATGGATAATGATGTTTCCCTCTTATTTGTATCACACTCAATAAGTCAGGTACGTGACTTATGTGATAGAGCAATATGGCTTGATCATGGAAATATTGTGGCAGATGGAGAAGTTAATGAAATCTGTGATAGATACATGAAATTTGTAGATCAAAAGAAATAATTCACCACCCCTATTTTATTTTTTACTTTTTTTTATTTAAGTTAAAAAAATATACATTGAAGTATATATAATTTATTTAGCTGATTTATATGGAAAATAAGGTAACAGTTATAATACCAAATTATAATAATAGACAACTACTTGAAAATCTTCTAAAATCACTAGATGATGCACAACATAAATATCCATTTTCTATACTTATAGTAGATGATAACTCCCAAGATGACAGTGTAGAGTTTATAAAAGAAAACTATCCTGACATAGAACTTATTGCAAATACACAAAATCATGGCTTTGCATACACTGTAAATTGTGGAATAAGAAATACAACATCAGAATTTATATATCTTCTAAATAATGATACAACAGTAAATGAGGACTTTCTAATAGAGGCACTTAAAACAATAAATAGTGAGAATAACATATTTGCAGTATCATCTAAGATGCTTCAGATGAACAATCCTGGATTTATTGATGATGCAGGTGATGAATATACAATAATGGGCTGGAGTAAAAAAAGAGGAGATGGAAAGCCTATTATAAAATATGCACATGATAGTGAAGTTTTCAGTGCATGTGCAGGAGCAGCACTATACAGACGTGATATCTTTGATGAAATTGGATATTTTGATGAAAACTTTGGAAGTTATGTTGAGGATATGGACTTATCTTTCAGGGCAAAATTACATGGATATAAGATATACTACAGTGCAAATTCAATAGTTAATCATTATGGAAGTGCAGCTACAGGTTCAAGATATAATGCTTTTAAAGTTGAAATATCGGCAAGAAACAATATTTATATGATATATAAAAATATGAACATATTTATGTTAGTTTTAAATTTCATATTTATATGTCTTGGAATTATAATAAAATACCTATTTTTCCATCATAAGGGATTTGAAAAACAATACATAAGTGGAATAAGAAAAGCTATGAAAAGTCGTGGAAATCTTAAGAAAACTGAAAATATCAAAGCTAAAAACTACTTAAAAGTTGAATTTGAAATGATAAAAAATACATTAACATACATATTCTAAATTTAGAAAAAAATAAAGGGGGTTTATTTATCTTGGATCTTTCAATTATTATTGTTAACTATGCAACATATCAGATGACATCAGATACAATACATTCAGTTATAGATACAGTGTATGATATTTCATATGAAATTATTGTTGTTGATAATGATTCACCAGATGATAGTGCACAAAAACTTATAGATGAATTTAAAGATTATGAAAATATTAATATTATTCTTAATTCATCAAATGATGGATTTGCTGTTGCAAACAATATTGGATTTAGAAATGCAAAAGGTGAATATACTCTTCTTTTAAATAGTGATGTTATAGTAAAAGATGATACAATAAACAATACTCTTAGCTATATTAAAGATCATCCTAATGCTGGAGCTGTTGGATGTCGTATTCTTCTTGCTGATGGTTCACTTGATAAGGCTTGTAAACGTTCATTTCCAACTGTTGATGTGTCATTTTATAGAATGTGTGGTCTTTCAAAGCTATTTCCAAATAGTCCACGTTTTAATAGATATAATCTATCATATCTTGATGAGTGTGAAATTCATAGTATTGACTGTCTTGTTGGAGCATACATGTTAATGCCAAGTAGTCTTTATAAAGAAGTTGGTGGACTTGATGAGGATTACTTCATGTATGGTGAGGATATTGACTTGTGTTATAAAATTAAGAAGCTTGGATATGATGTAATTTACTATGGTAAAAATACTATAACACATTATAAGGGTGCAAGTGGTAAAAATAAGCGTTTGTTATATGAGTTTTATAATTCCATGGATATATTCTACAGGAAACATTACAAAGATGAAAATAATTTCATAGTAAATACATTTATTCATGCCTCTATCTGGCTTATGTACTATGTTAAATTAATATTAAGTTATATACGAAGATAGTTGTATTTCTTCTATTTCTTATTTTTTTTTTATTTTAATAATTCTTATTACTTATAAAGAATATAAATTATACTATTAGTAAATTATGGGAGAACATCTTTAAAATGATTCGTGAAAATCAACAATTATTTAATATCTTAAATGTTATTTTTGATGTTAATGTAGTTTTAATATCAATATTTTCAATATGTTCTTTTATAATAGCAAATTTAAATAGCATTACTGGTATATCATTAACATTAACATATGAATTACCATACTTATTTTTTATACTTTTAATTCCAAGTTATCTTATACTTTTTTATGAATTAAAGTTATATATGCCTCAGCGTACAAATAAGAGTATTTTTTCTGAAGCATCAAAGATAATGGAGGCAAACTTTCTTGAATTTTTATTTTTAACTATGATGTCTACATTTGGCATACTAAAAGTTACAAGTGAGTTTCTTGCAATATTTTTAGTTGTAAATACAATTCTTGCAATAATTGAACGTGCAATGGTACGTGTTGTTCTTCGTGCTATGCGTTCTCGTAACTTCAATATTAAATATATTCTTGTTGTTGGAGCAGGACAGTATGGTCGTAAGTTTGTTGAAACAATTGACCGTAATCCATACCTTGGATATAGAGTAATTGGATTTCTTGATGATAATGTTATAGGAAATGTTTCAGGTATTGATGTTATAGGTAAACTTGATGATATTGAAGATGTTATTGAAGATAATATTGTTGATCGTGTAGTTATTAGTATTGCACCACATCATTTTAAGGTATTTGAAGATCTAACACAAAGATGTGAAAAGATGGGTGTTCGTGTTGATATAATACCTGACTACTACAGATATATTACATCACATCCTAGTATTGAGATGATTGATAATATTCCACTTATCAGTGTTAGATATCTTCCACTTGATATTTCATATAATAATTATACTAAGAGAATTTTTGAAATATTATTTGTTATTATTGTTTCTATAATAATTTCACCTCTTCTTTTAGTTGTTGCAGTTATTATTAAGTTAACATCACCAGGTCCTGTTATATATAAACAGGATCGTGTAGGTCGTGATGGTGAAATATTTAAGATGTATAAATTTAGAAGTATGCGTGTTGATGAAGATGACAATGATAGTAATGATCATCTTACATGGACACAAAGAGATGATCCGCGTATTACAAAGATTGGACATTTTATACGTAAAACTAGTATTGATGAATTACCACAGTTTTATAACATTCTAAAAGGTGATATGAGTCTTATTGGTCCTAGACCTGAACGTCCATTTTTTGTAAATAAATTTAAAGAATCAGTTCCTAAGTATATGATTAAACATCATGTACGTCCTGGTATGACAGGTTGGGCTCAGATTCATGGTTATCGTGGAAATACTTCTATTGTTCGTAGAATTGAGTATGATATTTATTATGTTGAAAACTGGTCTTTAATGCTTGATATTAAGATATTTTTTAAGACTCTTGTTATTCTTTTAACTGATAAAAATGCATACTAATTAGAAAAAAAGTATAGTAAAAAAATTTAGAGGTGTCCTTTTTTAAATGAATATTCAGATAGATAAAAGAGCTTACTGGTTAATTCCCATACTTATGGTGTTAATATTTACACTTGCAATAAGCTTAAATTATGCTTGGCCACTAAGTTGGGATATTTTTATTCATATTAACTATGCTCTTACTTATATTAATCATGGAATTACTACTATTGATCCACTTCTTAATGCACCTGGTGGGAAGGCAATTGGTTATCCACCAATGTTTCATGCATTACTAATACTGGTATCAAAACTTACAGGTCTTAGCTTGTTTGATTCTGCTAAGGTTTTCCAGGTTGTAATTCCTGTTATATTTATGATCATATGTATGTATGTTTCATATAGAATGTATAATGAAATTTCAGCACTTGTGACAGGTTTAATTCTCGTTTCAAGTTATATCTTTACAAGATTATATCTTCCAATTCCTGAATCTGTTACAATGGTATTGTTCTTTGTTGGAATTTACTTATTCCATCTTGCATGCAGATATGGTAAGGCAAAGTATGTGCTTGTTTCGGCTATTATTTCACTGCTTATTGTTTCAATACATTTTTCATCATTTATTTATTATATCATACTTCTTAGTGTGCTTATGGTTGTTGAATTATTTATTGAAAGAACATCCAGACCATTTAAAAGTTATATTTACTTTTTATGTGTTCTTGCTGTTGTAGGATTAATTGGTGCTGTATTATTATATATTATTAGTCCATCACATCTTATGGATCTTATAGGTGGTGCAGTGTCTATAATTTCAGATCCTATGTCTATTTTCATGGGACAAAAAGCTATGGGTCTTGAAAGATATATTAAATGTCTTGGAGTTATAGTGCTTGTTTGTGGTATTGTTGGTCTTTATTATTCATTTAAAGATAGACGACTTTTATTTGTATCTATGTGGACTTTAGTTGCATTTGTTCTTAGTAATCTTCACTGGTTTGGAATTCCTGTATATACATATAGGATGTTAATTTATGTTCTTATGCCAGCTGTTATTGTGGGTGGTTATGGTGTTGCACGCCTAGTTGAAAAACTAAATACTAAAAATAAATCATATAGCATAATATTAATTTTAGCTTTAATAATTTTATCATTTATAGCTGGATATAATAATATAAATGATCCTGCATTAACTACAACATCAGCTACCACTGAAGCTTCAACATATCAGATAGCTCCACCTACATCAAGTGAAGTAGAAGTTATAAATTGGTTTGAAAATGCAGATCATAACAAGTCAATACTATCAAATAACATGTTTTTTGCAACTGTAATATCATCAACAGATCAAATGCCAATACATTATAAATTTGACACATACATTGCACAAAACCATACAACAACACAAAAATCAATGCATAAAGAAAAAATAGGATACATACTATATGATAAAAATCTTGTTGTTAACAATTCAAGCAGCTATGCACATCAAGATGTAATATGTATCAATGGAAGCTTCTATCCAACATACTACTTTACAAACAAAATAACAGATGAAAACTTCCATGCAATACAACCAGAATATACAACAAAAGTATTTGAAAATGACAGATTTATAATTTGTCAAGTACAATAAGGAAATATTAATTAAAAAATAATAATATAATATATTTATAATAAAAGAAAAAAAGGGAAATGAAAAAATGAACATTACAATGATAGGAACAGGCTATGTGGGACTTGTAACAGGTACATGCTTCTCTGAAATGGGAAATGAAGTATACTGTGTTGATGTAATTGAAGAAAAAATAGAATCATTAAAACGTGGCGAAGTTCCAATATATGAGCCAGGACTTGAAGTACTAATTGAAAATAACTACAAAAATGGAAATCTTCACTTTACAACAAATCTTGCAGAAGCACTAGAAAATTCAGAAATATGTTTCATAGCAGTAGGAACACCAATGGGTGAAGATGGAAGTGCAGACTTACAATATGTAAAACAAGTAGCAAAACAAATTGGAGAAGCAATAATACATGACATGATAGTTGTAAATAAATCAACAGTACCAGTTGGAACAGCAGATATTGTAGATTCAATAATTAAAGAAGAACTAGAAAAAAGATCTGTAGATTATAATGTATCTGTCGTATCAAATCCAGAATTCCTAAAAGAAGGAAGTGCTGTTATGGACTTCATGAAACCTGAACGTGTAATTGTTGGTACAGATGATGCTGATGCAATAGAATACATGAAAAACCTTTATGAACCATTTACAAAAAATCATGAAAGAATGATAATAATGGATGTTCGCAGTGCAGAGATGAGTAAATATGCATCAAATTCAATGCTTGCAAATCGTATATCATTTATGAATGAAATAGCAAATATCTGCGATAAGGTAGGAGCAAACGTTGATAATGTACGTAAAGGTATGGGTAGTGATACAAGAATAGGACATAGTTTCCTCTATCCTGGATGTGGATATGGTGGAAGTTGTTTCCCTAAAGATGTAATAGCACTTATTAAAACTGCAACAGACAATGGATACGATGCAAAACTACTTAAAAGTGTAGAAGATGTAAATAATTCCCAAAAACACTACGTTGTAAACAAGATAAAATCAGTACTTGGTGATGACCTAACAGGTTATACATTTGCAATATGGGGACTTGCATTTAAACCTGAAACTGATGATATGCGTGAAGCATCATCAATTGTAATAATTAATGAATTAATAGATGCAGGTGCAAAGATAAATGCATACGATCCTAAAGCTATGGATTCAGCAAAAGACTTCTATCTTAAAGACTTAGATATTAACTACTGTGATAGTAAATATGAAGTACTTGAAGGTGCAGATGCACTTGTTTTAATTACAGAATGGAAAGAATTTAGAAGTCCAGATTTCAATAGAATTAAATCATTACTTAAAAATAACATTATATTTGATGGAAGAAATCAATTTAAAAATAGTTTCATGAATAAAAATGGATTTGACTACTATGCTGTAGGAAAATAAATCCAAAAAAATTAAATAAATAAAAATTAGTAAAACTCCCTTCAAAGAAAAAATAAAGAAAGGGAGAAAATACATTAATAGAAATTTTATTTCTTTTCTATTAATTAACTCTTTTTTTTAAAATCTCTTATTTTATAATAATTTAATTAATTTCCACTATCAGATGCTGAAGCATCACTACTTGATGATGCTGATGTATCAGATGTTGTAGTATCTGAATATGAGTAATCATCCATATAATCTGATACTGAAACTTTAAGATGTCGTATTACAACTGGATTGTTATCTTCATCATATAATATAAACTGAATATCCTTATTTCCAGGACTCATTGTAATATTTGTTGTAATTGTTGTTGATTCATTGTTTTTAAGTGATACTTTATGTTCTTCAAGTACCTTATTTGTTGTATCATTATTAATTACAATTTTCATTACATAGTTTTTATCATTAAATTGATGATTTGCAACATCAATTGATAGATTCATTACTTCTCCATTTGTAAAGTTGACATATCCATCCTCATTTGCTGTTTTATTAATTCCATTAACATCAAGTGTTGCATTTCCAGAACTTTCCTGATCCTGGATGTGAATTCCACTTAGAAGTACAGCAATAAGTGCAACAATTGTTATAACTTTAAGTACATCATTTGTCTTTTTATGATAGAATAACTTGTATTTTCCAACAGTTCTTGTTTTTGAAACATAATATATCATTGAAACAATTGTTACCATGATCATTATAAGTGAAAGATGTGCTATGTCAAGTTCTCCTACTACTTCCATTAATATAATTCCAATAACAGATGTCATAAGTGCACTTATAAATATTGCAGCTACTGCACGTTCTGTATATGAAAATTCATCCTTTTGAGGAATAAGACCATTAAATACATAGTATCCTGGTAAAAATACCATAAATGGTAAAGCAAAAGCAGCCCATCCTAAAACCCTATTAAATGGTGGTACAAATATTCCTACAATTGCAACGATACTTAATGATATAACTGTATAGATATTATGAATTATTTCAAGAGATTCTTCTTTATCTTCTACCATGAGCTTTTGTTGTCTGTAAAGTGCAATGTATGAAAATATAACAGCAAATGCAGATAGTACAGTTACAACGTTCATAACTCTTGTTTTAAGAAGATAAATTGTTATTATCATACTTATTAATGTAGATATAATACTAAAGGCAACTATTAATATTGGCTTTCTTGTAATTTCTTTAAATGAAATATCAGGATAAAACAGGCATGTTACACTAATTCCTACAAGTAAAAATTCTATTGTAAATAACAAGATTGTTATATAATCAGGAAAATCTAATGTTAACAATAAAATAAATGGCAATAATGAAATCAATGAAACCATTAGCATATATCTTGATGATTGTTTAAATATAAAAAGCATCCTCCTTATTTTTATTTAAAAAAAAAATAAAAAAATTCTATATTGTATTATATTTATTTTTATTTTAATTTTTAAAGTTTACTTATATATAATAAAAGATGAAAATTCACTTATTTAAAGAAAGAAATATTAATTTAATATTTTATAAATATATATTATACATACTAATTTAGTAGTTGATGACTTATGGAAGAAAAAAAACTAATAACATTAGTATTATTACCAATAATTATCATACTTTCCCTTATTTGTGTTAATGCGATAATGGCAGGAGTATTTAATGAAAACAGTACATTATTTAATGATTCTGTAAATCTAAGTGGAAATAATACTACAAATACTACTAATGAAACAATACAAGACAATCAAACAACACAGACAGTAAGTTCTGATACTTCATCAGACAATTCACAACAATCAATACAACAATCATCAAATACAAATCAAAACTCAAATAGCTACTCTCAATCAAGCAACTATCAAAAACGTAGCAGCAGCAGTAGCAGTAGTTCACAACGCCATCATTATAATGGTGGTAGTGGATCAAGTAGTAGTGGATCAAGTAGTAGTGGATCAGGTAATGGTGGATCAAGTAGTGGAAGTTCAGGTGGTAGTGATGAACCTAGCCCTGAAATTGAAGTAACAGAATAAAAAAAAATGAATTATAAATAAACTTAACCTCCCAAAAAATTTTATTTTTTTAAATACTAATAGAATATTATATTAAATTAACTTATTTTAAAAGGAAATACATATCATGTTAAATGCAGAAACATTCATAACAAACACCAAACCAACAGGTGGAATAATAAGAGAAGAAAATGAGGACTTCTATGTAGAGGAAGTTCCACTACAGATGCCTACAGGTGAAGGACAAAATACATGGATTCAAATTGAAAAAAATGGAAGAACAACACTAGATGTAGTACTTGACATTGCAAAAATACTTCATATCAGCCGTAAAAGAACAGGATTTGCTGGAATGAAGGACAGATCTGCAATAACCAGACAATGGCTATGTGTAAGTAATATGACAAAAGAAGAACTTCCAAATTTAGAGGATCAACTTCATAATGTTAAAATTCTTGACATACAACAAAGTCAGAAAAAGCTTAGAATGGGACAACTAAAAGGAAATAAGTTCAAATTAAATATTAAAAATACAAACAATCCTGCTGAGGATAAAGAAATTGCCGAAGAAGTTCTTGAATCACTAAAAAAGACTGGTGTTCCTAACTATTATGGATATCAACGTTTTGGTGAATTAAGATCAACAACACATCTTGTTGGAAAATGTCTAGTTGAAGGAGACATTAAAGGTGCTGTTGATACATACATTGGAAATCCTAATGAAAATGAAAAAGGAATCCATTATGATTCAAGAAAACTCTATGATGAGGGAGATCTTAAAGGTGCATATGAACTTATGCCAAAAAGTATGAGATATGAAAAGTCAATGATTAAAGTTTTAATTGATGCTGAGCGTAAACGAGGAGATGTTGATGAAAAAGATTATATTAAAGCTATTGAATCTCTTCCAAAACCTCTTAAAAGAATGTTTGTAAATGCATATGAATCATATCTCTTCAATAAGGTTATTAATGAACGTGCAAAGGTTGGAATTAACAAGTATCTCCCTGGTGATATTATAATTGATGGTGAGGAAAGATGGGTTCATGATGTAGATGAAAAGACAATACAGGATGATATTGATAATTTTAAAGTTAATCCTACAGCACCACTTTATGGATCTAAAGTACCTCTTGCAGATGGAGTTGAAGGTGAAATTGAAAGACGAGTAATGGATGAAGAGAACATTACAAAAGAAGCATTCCAGTGTCCTAAAACACCTAAACTTGGAAGTCATGGTGTAAGACGATCTGTTCGTTTTAAAATTGAAGATACAAATGTTACACAAATTGATGATGGAATATGTGTTGAATTCTTCATACCAAGAGGATGTTATGCAACTGCTGTTCTTCGTGAAATAATAAAACATAATGTATAAAAAAAAAGTTTTTTAATAATCAAAGAAGGGGAGAATATATAAGGAAAGAATAAATTCTTCCCTCATTCTATTTTTATTTTTATTTTCTAAGTACTTCTGGTGTGTATCTTTTAAGTAGTAATGATAGTGTTATTACACTTACAGAGCTTAGTGCCATTGCAAGTGCTCCATATTCTGGCATAAATACTACATGCCATGGATATAGTATTCCTGCAGCTATTGGTACTAGTATTATGTTATATGCAAATGCCCAGAAGAGGTTAAGTTTTACCCTTGATATTGTCTTTTTACTTATTTGAAGTCCTGCAACAGCATTAAGCAGATCACCATTAATAAGTATAATATCACCTGAATCTATTGCAACATCTGTACCTGTACCTATTGCAATTCCTACATTTGCCTGACTTAATGATGGTGCATCATTAATTCCATCACCAATAAATGCAACAACTTCTCCTTTATCTTGTAATTGTTTTACATAGGCTAGTTTTTCACCTGGAAGAAGTTCTGCTTTTACCTCATCAATACCTACTTTTTGTGCAATAATCTGGGATGTATTTATATTATCTCCACTAACCATTGTAGTTTTAATACCCATTGAATGTAAGTAGTCTATTGCCTTTTTACTGTTATCTTTAATTACATCAGCAACAGAAATAAGTGAAATAACTCCACTACTTTTTGATGCCATAATAATTGTAGTTTTCATTTCAAGTTCTTGAGCTTTAAGATCTGTTAGTAGTTTATCTGAAATTGTGATATTTTCTGATTCTATTAATTTCTTATTTCCTATATAGTACTCATCATCACATATTTTTCCAACTATTCCTTTTCCTGAAATATTTTCAAAATCATCTACATCATACAATTCAAATCCATTTTTATCTTCATTATTAAAGAGTGCTTCTGCTATTGGATGTTGTGAATGTATCTCTAGTGATCTTGCAATTTTTATTATTTCATCATCACTTAAGTTTGAATAATTAATTACATCAGATAATACTGGTTGTCCTACTGTTATTGTTCCTGTTTTATCAAATAATATGTGTGTTATCTTATCTGATACTTCTATTGTTTCACCATCTTTAATTAAAATACCATGTTTTGCTCCAAGACCTACACCTACTGTTAGTGCTGTTGGAATTGCAAGACCTAATGCACATGGACATGCAACAACTACTACTGATATAAAGATGCTAAGACTATACATGAAGCCATTTCCTATTATTACATACCATATTATGAATGATATAAATGCAATTAATAGTATTGCTGGTATAAATATTCCAATAACTTTATCAGCAAGATGTTGTATTGGTGGTGTTGAATTTTGAGCTTCTTGAACCATTGTAATAATCTGTGAAAGTACTGTTTTTTCACCAGTATTTGTTACATAGATCTTAAATGATCCATCCTTATTTATTGATCCTGCTACTACTTCATCATCTACATCTTTTAGTATTGGTATTGATTCACCTGTTATTAATGATTCATCAACATAGCTTCTTCCTTCAATTATACGTCCATCTGCTGGTATTTTTTCACCAGGTTTTATAACTAAGATATTGCCTTTTAGAACATCGTTTATGTCAACTTTTTGTTGTATAATTTTTCCATCAATTTTCTTTTCAACTGTTGCCTCTGTTGCTTTAAGTTGCATGAGTGAATCTATTGAATCTGATGTTTTTGATTTTGCCTTATCTTCTAGGTATTTACCAAGCATTAGAAATGATCCAAGCATTAATGTTGTATCATAAAGCATAAAATTTGAATTTCCAAGTAAATGGAATGTACTTAGTAAGCTTGCAATAAATGCTATACCAATTCCTAGTGAATACATAACATCCATGTTAAGATTCTTATTTTTTAGTGAAAAATAGCCTGATTTAAAGATTGGATATGATACATAAATAAGTGGAATTATACAGATAATAAGTGATATTATTGATTTTTCATTATGTCCAATTCCAAGATCTGCAAACATTATAAACATTAAAATTGCTGAAAATATAAATCCTACAACTAATCTATTTAGTTTTTCTTTCAGATTCTTTTCATGTAACTGTTTGATCTTATCATTATTTATGGAATTTTTATCTACAACACCAAGATATTTAAACCCAATTTTGTTAATTCTATCTGCTATATCATCTAACTGGACAACTGTTGGATTATAAAGTATGTCTGCTGTTTGTGATACTAAATTAACATAAATTGAGTAAACTCCTGGCATTCTTGATACTGCGGTGGTTATTGATCTTGAACACATGACACAGGTCATGCCCCCAATATTTATAGTTTTTTTTTAATAGTTGCTGGGAATCCTACCATGTCAAGTGTACTGATAATTTCCTCTGCATCTACATTTTCATCATCATATGTTACATCTACATTTTTTGTTTGAAGATCACAGTTTACTGATTCTATATTTTCATTGTTTGTTAGTGTTTTTGTTATTGTGTTTATGCATGCATCACACATCATATCTTCAACTTTAAATGTTTCAGTTTTTTGAGCCATTATACTTTCACCCCGTTTTAATTTAATTTCTTATAAAATAATTTAGTATTTTGTTATAATTTATTTAATTTTTTTTTATGTAAAATTTTTTACATTAGTAATTTATTAACTCAGCTCTTAATATACTTTTAGGTATAACTAAATTAGGTTTTATAAAAAAAGAAAAAGATGGTTGAAATGACAATGCAACCTTAATTAATTACAATAGTTGCATCATCAGCATCTACTGTTATATTATCATTATCTGATACTGTTGCGACAATATCAACATTAGGATTGTCAACCATAGGTATTTTTGAAATAATAGCACCTATTGCAATAATAGGTTCAGCATTCTGACAAATAATAGCCTTTGGTGCTGTATTATTTTTTGCCATTTGGTAGATAACATAGGATCCAACAGTTGAACCTTTACCTGATGGCATAACTAAAATCTTATCTGTGATACATTTATCAAATAATTCATTATTTTTATCTATCACAATACCAGTTTTTGGATCTACTCCACCAAGAAAACTAATAGGATCTTTTGTTACTATTGCATCACCTGTTATTTTTCCTTTTGATATCTGTCTACAGTTTATAGTTGTATCTGACATAACAAATAATACTCTCCTTAAAATGATAAATCACAGAAGGTTTATAATAAACCTTGTGATCTTAAGTATTCAGGGAATGTTAAGTTTTCACCATCTGCAGATTTAGCTGATGGTTTTTCTGCAGGTGCTTCTTTAATGTCACAGTCATCTGCTTTATCACATACATCACAGTTTTCTGCTTCCTGACATTCTTGTTCATCTTTAGCTTCTACTTCTGTTTTTGGTGCTTCAGCTGCAGGTGCATCAGATCCTTCGATAAGACCTTGTGCTCTGAGAGATTGTGTGAATGATCCACCAGCAGGAGCAGCTTTAGGAGCATCAGCTTTAGGTGCAGCTTTAGGTGCTTCTTCTACTTTTTCTTCACATTTACATTCATCTTTAGGTGCTTCAGCTACAGGTGCATCAGATCCTGCAATAAGACCTTGTGCTCTGAGAGATTGTGTGAATGATCCACCAGCAGGAGCAGCTTTAGGAGCATCAGCCTTAGGTGTTTCTTTAGTTTCACATTTACATTCATCTTTAGGAGCTTCTTCAGATTTTGGAGCTTCAGCTTTAGGTGCATCGGATCCTACAATTAATCCTTGTTCTCTGAGAGATTGTGTGAATGATTTTCCATCTGTATTTTCTTGTGTATTTGCTTTAGCTTTCATTTCTCCAACATCCTCTTTTACTTCTTTTACTTTTTCTTCAACATCTTTTGTTATTTCAACCATTTTTTGTGTTGTTTGTTTTGTTTGTTCAATTATTCCATCTGCAACTTCTTTTACTTTTTCAGTTACTCCTTGTTCTTTTAGAAGTTGTGTGAATGAAACATTTTTAGATTTTGATGAAGCTTCTTTTACTTTTTCTGCTACTTTATCAATTTCTTTTTCTACATTTTTAATGCTTTCTTTAGCTTTAGCTTTAGCTTTTTCTGATTTTTCTTTTGCTTTAGCTTCTTTTTCTGCTTTTGCTTTAGCTTTTGCTTCTGCTTTAGCTGCATCTTCTTCTTTGATTCTTTGTTCTACTTTTTCTTCTCTTGCTTTTTGTTTTGCAAGTTTTCTTTTCTCTTTTTCTTCTTTATTTTTAAGTCTTTCTTCTTCTTCATCTTTGATTTGTTCTGCTTCTTGTGCTGCTTCTTCAGATTCTAGAAGTGCTTGTTGAAGATCTGCATTTTCTTCAAAATTGTATTTATCTACTACTTTTTCTGCTTTTGCTTTTGCTTCTTTTTCTGCTTTTGCTTTTGCTTTTGCTTCTCTTTCTTGTTTTTGAATTTCTGCTATGTATTTTTTAGCATTTTCTACATCTTCTTTTGTAGCTTTCATAGATTCATCCCCAGTTTCTTCCTCAACAACTTCTTCTTCAGATTCTTCTACAACTTCTTCTTTAGTTTCAACAACAGGTTCCTCTGCAGATTCAGATTCTTCTACAACTTCCTCTTTAGTTTCAACAACAGGTTCCTCTGTATCTTCAGATTCTTCTACAGGTGCTGATTCTTCTTCAGATTTTGCTGCTTCTTCTGCTTCTGCTTTAGCTTCTGCTTCTGCTTTAGCTTTAGCTTCTGCTTCTGCTTTTGCTTTAGCTTCAGCTTCTTCTTTATTTTTTCTTATGATGATTTTAGATAAACCTGGTGCAACTCTTTTTTTAAGTTTAATTCCTGTATTTTTTAAGAGATTTGGTTTTTTACTTACGTATTTATCTTCACCTTTATCGTTAGGATCAACATCTTTTTTCTGTGATTTTGGTTTTATGTGATTTTTAAAAAGTACATTTGATGTTTTTGTATTTCTTTTTTCACTCATCTTATATTCCAACCTATTTTATTAATTCCCCAAATTTTTTATAACTTAATGTAAATTCCATTTAAATTTAAATTAAATCCGTGATAATTTAATTTAAGAAAATAATATTTTCTGTTATTATATTAAGTTTTGTTAATTGATTATAATGAATTTTTTTAAACTAAAGACTATTATTATGAGTTAAATTAGTTTAAAATTATAAGTTAATATTTTTCTGTAAATACTCCTACATTATTTTATGAAATAAAAATTATCATAATTAATCATAATTAATAATTATATTTAAATTTATATTGTTTGTTTATTATTAACTTATCTAATAATAATGTAATATTTAATATAAAATATTCAAAAAAAGTCCTGTTAATTAATTGAGATATTTTTAAAAAAAAGAAAAGTTGATTATAAAAAATAAAATAATTAAAAAAAAAAGTTTAAAATTAGACTATCAAAGAGTCTAAATTGCAACATTTGTTGTAAATCTTAATGCTATACAAACAAGCATTATAATAATTGTTCCTACAATAACTTGATTTGGTGAAAGTGAGAGTCCGAAACTGTCATCATTGAAGTATCTTACAAGACCTGCACCACTTGCTGGTAATGTTTTTTTATCTTTTGCCATTTTTGTATTCTCCCATATTTTTCCATTATTTTAAACTGAAAATTAATCTCTACTTTAAAAAATCATTTAAAAAAGAAAGATTTTATATTATATTACTATTTTCTTTTTTAAATATATTAAATCTTTTTATATAGATGTAATTTCTAGAGTTCTTTATGATGATCTTTTATCATTTTTATTGCACAGAAATCTCCACACATACTACACATTTCATCATCATCAGCTTTCTGACTTTCATAGTATTCTCTTGCTTGTTGTGGATCAACTGAAAGTTCAAATTGCTTGTCCCAGTCGAAATCTTCTCTTGCATGAGCCATGTCTTCTTCACGTTTAATTGCTGATGGTAATCCTTTTGCAACATCTGATACTTGTGCTGCTATTTTTGATGCTATTACTCCTTGTTTTACATGTTCTTTATTTGGAATACATAAGTGTTCTGCTGGAGTTACATAACAGAGGAAGTCTGCACCTGATGCTCCTGCAATTGATGCTCCTATTGCTGCTGTTATATGATCATATCCTGGTGCAATATCTGTTACTAGTGGACCTAGCACATAAAATGGTGCTCCATCACATATTGTTTTTTGTATCTGCATATTTGCTTGTACTTGTGTTATTGGTACATGTCCTGGACCTTCTACCATTACTTGTACTCCTGCATTTTTTGATCTTTTAACAAGACGTCCAAGTGTTGTAAGTTCACGAATTTGTGCTATGTCTGTTGCATCATGTGTACATCCTGGTCTTAGTCCATCACCAAGTGAGAGTGTTACATCATATTCACGGCAGATGTCAAGAAGATAGTCATATTCAGAATATAGTGGATTTTCACACTCGTTATGCATAATCCATGCTGCTGTTAGTGCTCCTCCACGACTTACAATTCCCATTAAACGTTCTGAATCATCCACTGCTTTTACTGAATCTTTTGTAATACCACAGTGTACTGTTATGAAGTCAACACCTTCTTTTGCCTGGTTTTCTATGGTTTTAAATAGTATGTCTGGATCCATATCCACCATTGCTTTTTCATCTTTTAGTGTTACTGCTCCTGCTTCATATAATGGTACTGTTCCTAGTGGTATGTCTGTTTTTGCTCGTATTTTCTGTCTTATTTCATTAAGTTTTGGTCCTGTACTTAGATCCATAACTGCATCTGCACCATATTTTAGTAGTATGTCAAGCTTTTCTAGTTCTCCTTCTACACTTTCTTGTTCTGTTGAAGATCCTATATTTGCATTAATTTTTGTATGAAGATCTTTTCCAACACCTGTTGGTTTTGTATTTGCCACTTCATTTTTTAGTATAACCACTTGTCCACAAGCAACGTTTTTTCGTAGTTTTTCAACGTCAATATTTTCTTTTTCTGCTACATATTCCATTTCAGGTGTGATATTTCCCTTTTTTGCTTGTTCTAGTTGTGTCAAATTTATTATCCCCATTAATAAGTTTTTAAATTCATATAAATTTTTTTATTAAATTTTTTTTTTATTTGTTATATATTATATTAGTATTATTTATTTACTATAATTTTTTATTTTAAAGGATGTGGAATATTTGATTGATCCTGTGGATAATCATTAATACTTAGTTTTTTATTTGTTTTTCTAAGTCTGTTATCAAGAAGTGTGCGTCCATCTTCACTTATTGCATACATTGGTACGTTATTTCCATAGTAGTATGACTTATTTTTTTGTGCATATAATCGTACATATTTTGATGCACATGAGGATATTATATCTGCATATTTAAATGCATCTTTTATTAATTCTTCTGGTGCTGATGTTGTATGTGCTACTAGTATGTATATTTTAACATCATCAGGTAGTTGCATTTGTCTTATTTGTTTTATTAGTGGTGAGGGGAGTATTGTTACTGCTATATTTTTATATCCTAGTTGTACTGCTTTTTTTATTCCTTCAATTGGGTTGAGTGTTGCATTTTCAGGATCTATTACATTTTGCCGTCCTACTTTTTCTATTACTTCATCTATTGGTGTTGTACTTATTAGTGCTGATACTCGTCCTCCTACTCCTTGGATTATATCAGGATCTGTCATTAGTAGTGTTCCTACTCCTTCACATGCACCTACTACCACATCTATTATTCCCATTTCTGTGTTTGTTTTTAGTATTTCTGATATTCCTACACTTAGCATGTCATCTAGTTTTATTTGTCGGTCTTTTGTGCACATTCCAAATTTTTTTATTCTAAATTCTATGTTGTTTTTTATTTCATCTTTTGTTATTTCTTTGATGTTATGATATTTATTAAATATTGGACAGTAGTCTATGTCTGGTTCTTCTACATTTACTACTTTTGAATCTTCTATTGTTACTTTTGCATTTCCTAGTGCTTCAATTACGTGCCTATCTTTCATTTTAATCCAATCCTTCCCTAGTTTTACTATATTATTATATAACTTATGTTGCTATTTTAATAATTTTAGATTGGTTGTGGGTATTTCTTTTTTGAATTTTATATTTTAGTTTAATAAACCATAAAGTATATATATTACTTCAAATATAATTATTACTAAGCAGCCACGCCGGGGTGGCTCAGCTGGTTAGAGCGCACGGCTCATAGGGTATTAAGCAGAGCTCTGACTTTTTCCTGGGATACCGTGAGGTCGCGGGTTCGAATCCCGCCCCCGGCACTTATATTAAAAATAATATAAGTTAAAATCCTAATAAAATGTTTGAAACATTTTATTTTTTCCAGGTTTTTTTTAAAATTCTTTTTTTATTGATAATTACATTTAATTTTAATTTTTATACTTACAAAATTAACAATTGTTATATAATTCTTTTTTTATAAATATAATATATCCCAAAAAAAAATAAATCAACAAGGAGTATGAAATAATATGGAAAATCTATATGAACAAATGATACAAAGACAAACTGAAATATTCACCAAAGAACAACAACAAATCATAAAAACTACACCAGTATGCATAATAGGCTGTGGCGGACTAGGTGGAATGGTAATAGAACAACTTATAAGGACAGGATTTGAAAAACTAACAATAGTAGATGAAGACGTATTTGACAAAACAAACCTAAATCGTCAACTAAGAAGCAACCTTAAAACAATAAACAAATCAAAATCACAAACAACAAAAGAACATGCACTAAATATAAACCCAGATGCACAAATAGATGCATATGACATACACATAACAGAAGATAACATAGATGAAATAATTAAAAACTCCACAATAATAATAGATGCAGTAGATAATGTATACACACGAGTATTAATATCAAGAGCAGCAGAAAAACAACAAAAAACATTCATACACTCAGCAGTAGAATCTACATCAGGACAACTAACAATATTTGACAAAACCACACCAACATATGAACAACTCTTTAAACTAAAATCACAAGATAAACCACTAGATGAGGCAAAAGAATACCTTCTATCAATAAGCTCAAAAAAACCACAAGTACTAGGAACAACACCAGCAATATTTGCAGCACTAGAAGTTAATGAAACAATAAAATACATACTAGATCTTGAAAATCAAATACTAGCACCAGAAGTAATGATGTGGGACATATTTGACATAACATCACTAAGAACAATAGAATTCTAAAAAAAAACAATAAAATAATATATAAATTACTCCCTCTTTAAATATATATTAAAAAAAATAAAGAGGTGGTAGATTGTCATGTTTCATCTAAAACAATATCTTAGTCGTGATTATCTAAAAGAATACTTCAAAGTATCAAAAAAATACCTGCTTGTATCACTTATATTTGCAATTATTATAACAACACTTGGAGCATTAAGTGTTAGTATAGGTGCTTTACCTGATGATATAGCATACCAGTATGATGAAGTAGTTGATGAAGGATATGCTGATGGAAACTATGACTTATATGATGATGCAAGTTATGATGATAAGTATAATATATATGATGATATAGGATATGAGGGAATAAGTAGTGAAGATGTTGAAAACATCCAACCACCTCAAGATAACACATCAGATAATGAAGATAATGATCTTGATGCTCTATCACTTTTTATTCATAACTTCTCAATTGATGCAAGTGTCCTGATAAGTGGACTGTTTTTGTCAATATATGGAATAATGGTTTCAGCTTATAATTATATAATAATAGGTGCAACATTTGCAACAACAGATCCAATATTAATATTATTATTTGTAGTGCCACATGGAATCTTTGAAATACCATCAAGTATATTTGCACTAGCAGGAGCATTAATGCTAACACACTTCACAATTAACATGGCAAAAGCAGCACTATCAAAAAACAATACAATGAAAGATGAATATCATAATAATTCATGCTACCTACTTGAAGCATATATTGTAACATTTATAATATGTTTCATACTACTTGCAGTTGCAGCATTTATTGAAGGAAACATAACAGAACCACTAGGATATCTTGGACTTTTCATGCTGGGAATACTATAAACTTATAATCTAATATCCCCTCCTTTTCTTTTTTTAGTCTCTTTTTTTCACTATTATATCCATTATAGAATATAATAAAGTAATTAAACTATAAACTTTAGATATAATTCTAATAAAAAAGTAGTGGGAGGTGAATATTTTGTCATTTACTGATAAATATTTAAATTTTAATTATTTAAAGTCATATCTTAGCTTTATTAAGAAATATGCAATCTGTTCTATTGTTATACTTATTATTTCATTTATTCTTGGTATCATGTATAGTGGTGATATCAGCTATTTAATGAATATGATAATGGCTGATATGGCAGATTCTATGGAAATATTTGGAATTGCTGGATTTATTGATATTTTTACTCATAATCTTCAAAGTGATCTTATAATGATATTTGGTGGAGTACTTTTTTCAATAATTAGTATATTTGGAATGTTTATTAATGGTGCAATGCTTGGATATGTTGCAACAATTACACCAATTTTTGATTTTCTCTTACTTATAATTCCACATGGTATATTTGAAATTCCATCATGGATACTTTCACTTTCTGCAGCATTTATGATAACAACACTTATTATAAGACTTCTTTCATCACTTGTATCAGATGAAAAAACAATAAAAGATGAAATTAATGATTCAAAAGATTTAATTGAAGCTATTATTGTTAGTATAGTATTAGTTGTTATTCTCTTACTTATTGCAGGATTTATTGAAAACTTTATAACTGGAGCACTTTATCAATTTATAATGTCAATAATATAATGAAAATTTAACCCTCTTTTTTTCTCTTTTTTTTGATTAGTTAGTTTGATTTTATATGAATCTCTAATAACTATTAATTATTTAGAATATTAAAAGAAATAGTATATACTCAAAAAGTAGTGGGTGAAAATAAATTGTCTTTTATTAATAAAGTAAAAAATGAATTAAAACAGTATTTTAAAACATCAAAAAAGTATTTAATTGTAGCATTTATAGTGGCTGTTATAATAGTTATATTAGGATATGTATTTGCAGCTGATTTAAGTGTATTTTTTGATTCAGCAGCTCAGATGGGAGGTGAGTCTGAAACTGTATTTTCAATATTTACAAATAATTTTGCTATAGCTCTTGGAATGATTTTTGGAGGAGCATTACTTTCAATACCTTCATTGTTCTTTTTTGGTAGTTCTTCATTTCTTTTTGTTGGATATTGTATGATGTTGTATGGTCCTGTAATGTTTTGGATAATTGTTGCACCACATGGAATATTTGAAATTTCATCATTTATAATTGCACTTGCTGGTGCACTTATGTTAACACATGTTGAGGTACGTATAATAAAAGCAGCATTAAATAAGGAAAAATCAGATAAAGATGAACTTAATAATTCACATGATTTAATTAAAGCTGTGGGAGTGACTGTTATAATATGTTTTATATTGCTTGCTATTGCAGCATTTATTGAAACTTATATTACTGGTTATTATGCTATAGTTATTTTATCTTTAATGTCGTAATTTTCTCCTCCCTTTTTTTTATTATTTTTTTAATTTGGTTATTTGTGTATTTTTTAGAAATTAGATAATATTTTTGATATTTAATGAAATGTGTTTAGTGATGTTTTTATTAAATTAAGTTTTTTTCTATTTTTTCTATATAAAAAATATTTATTTGTCTATTTTTTTATTATTTTTTTTAGATAAATGTTTAAATATTATTTAATTTCATAGTATTATATATAGAAGGAAATATGGTGTTTACCATTTATTTAAGTTGATAGATGCTATTTTATAGATTATTTGTTTAATTATTCATTTCGGGGTTTATTTTTTTATTTTTCAAAACGTTTATATACTATTAGTTTATAAAATAATCATTAAGTAGGAAAAGGACTTCCGACTAAAATGTGTTTAATTAAAAAAAAGAAAAAATAATCTACAATACAACAAAAATATCTTAGAATAAAAAAGATTATTAGATTAACAAATACCCTCCATATACATTAAAAAAACAATATAACAACAATAAAAAAAATATATAGGTGAAAGATTTATGTCAGAACGTGATGACAGAATAGATGAAATAGTAAAAACAATAGATGAATACGGATCTAAATTTTTAAGATTCCAATTTGTAGACATACACGGAATTCCTAAAAACTTATCAGTATCACTAAATAGACCAGACGATGTAGAAGATGTAATAGAAGACGGATTACTCTTTGACGGATCATCAGTACCTGGATTTGTAGGAATTAACGACAGTGACCTTGCATTAAAACCAGATCTCAGTACATTTTCAACACTTCCATGGAGACCAGATGAAAAAGGTGCATGTAGATTTATCTGTGATGTATACAACATCGATGGAACACCATTTGAAGGAGACCCAAGAGGAGTACTTAAAAAATCACTTAAAAAAGCAGAAGATAGAGGATACCAATTCAACATAGGACCTGAACCAGAATTCTTCCTTATAGAACAAGATGAAAACGGAGAATATGTACCTGCAGATTCAGCAGAATACTTCGATGTAGAACCACTAGATCAAGGTATTGACATAAGAAAAGAAATCGTACTCGGACTTGAAAAATTAAACTTCAACATAGAAGTAAGTCACCACGAAGTAGCACCAGGACAACACGAAATTGACTTCAGATTTGATGATGCACTAAAAACAGCAGACGCTGTAGTAACATTCAAACAAGCAATTAAAGCAATGGTAGATAACCTCGGATGTCAAGTAACATTCATGCCAAAACCATTCTTCGGAATTAATGGTAGTGGAATGCACTGTAACCAAAGTCTATTTAAAGATGGAGAAAACATCTTCTACGACCCAGATACAGAAACACAACTATCACAAGAAGCAATGTACTTCATTGGAGGATTACTTGAACACGCAAAAGCATTATCAGCAATTCTTTCACCAACAATTAACTCATACAAAAGACTTGTACCAGGATATGAAGCACCATGTTACATAGCATACGGACTTAGAAACAGATCAACACTTCTAAGAATCCCAGCATCAAGAGGAGTTGGAACAAGAGTAGAATGCAGATCAGCAGATCCATCATGTAACCCATACCTTGCATTTGCAGCACTTCTTGAAGCAGGACTTGACGGAATGGACAACCAAATTGATCCAGGAGCACCAACAGAATTCAATGCATTTGAATTAACACCAGATGAACTTGCAGAAAAAGGTATTGACACACTACCAACAAGTCTCTGGGAAGCATACCATGCACTTGAAAAAGATGAAGTTGTACAAAATGCACTTGGTGAGTATGTATACAACCAATTCTACAACATAAAAAGAGCAGAATGGGATGACTACAGAATACAAGTATTTGACTACGAACGTGATAAATTCTTAAACATATAAATGTTTAATTAAAACCTAACCCCCCACTATTTTATCTTTTTTTTAAAAACTAAACACATGAACACTTTTTTTGTTAAAAAGGCAAAGTCGTCCTTTAAACTTGTAAATCAAAAAAAATATATGAAAAATATCATAACAAAAAAAATTAGCCCCAAGTAAGGAGGATATGATACTATTTCCATAAAACAAGAAACAGATATGAAAATGATGGAAATCTTACGTATTCTATATAGCAAAAATGAAATTCTAGGTGCAAAAGTAATATCAGAAGAACTTGAAAAAAGAGGATATTCACTAGGAGAAAGAGCTGTAAGATACCATATGCATATCTTAGATGAAAAAGAACTTACCCAAAAAGTAGGATATAAAGGACGTAAAATAACAAAAAAAGGAATTGAAGAACTAAAAGAAGGATTAATCTATGACCAAGTAGATTTTACATTTTCAAGATTTCAAGAGAAAATGTATAATGTATCAATTAATCCACTAACAGGAAAAGGTTCTGTAATTGTAAATATGTCATCAATAGATGATCATGAAGCAATGCAATCAACACTAAATGAAGTCCTAGAAAAGGGATTAGCAGTAAGTGACAGATACAACATAGTAGAACATAATGAAAAAAAATACATAGAAACAGTATGTGGTACAACAATAGATGGAGTATTCCAACAAAAAGGTATTATAACAAAGCCAATATGTGGAGGACTTCTGAAAGTTGAAGATAACACACCAATATCATTTATTGAACAAATATCATATACAAAAACATCACTAACACCACTTGAAGCATTTACAGGAGAAGATACAACATCAGTACTTGATGTAATGAATTCAGGAACAGGAATTATACCTGCAAACTTCAGAATAATACCAGCCGTTATGAAAGATAAGGCAACATCAATTCTCCGGCAACTTGAAAAGATAGGAATTGGTGGAGTAATAAGTATTGGAGATGTTGGAAAACCAGTACTTGGAATACCTGTTCGTGATCAAATGATAGGAATTGTAGTTATTGGAGGTGTTACACCACTATGTGCTGCACAAGAGGAAGGATATGATCTTGATGTGAAAGTTGCAGATTCCTATGCAAATTATGAATCTATGCAATCATCAAATATCTACAATACAAAACTTCCATTTAATGAAATAAATCCTGACATATCAATGGAAGTAGAATTTTTAATGAACAAGATTTATAATTTAATATCTAATGTTTCATTTGATCCTGAAACTCAACAAGGAGATGTTCTTGCAAATACATCATATATTGATAAAAAATATGTTGATGATGCAATTGAAATTATGAATAGTGTTTATAAAAATAAGCCTGAATTTTGTGTTGGAAACAGATATGCTCTAGTTGATGTGCCAAATTCAGATAAAGTTGGTATTGCTACAATTTGTAGTCTTACACTTGATGGAATTCTTACAAACTTTGGTATAAATTCCATACCTAAATATAGTGGTGTTCTAGATATTTATGGTAATAATAAGAGATTTATTGAATTAATATCATATCAGGGTTCATCTCTTGATCCTCATGAAATATTCATTAAAAAGAATATGCAAAATGTTACAGATGCAATTGATGATAATGGTAAAATTCTTGCAAGTGTTCATACAGTACCATATATTGCACGTGAAAAAACCGTATCAATATTTGAAGAACTTGAAAGTACAGGACTTGATGCTCTTTGTATTGGAAAACCTAATGAATACACATACAATGCAAGAATTGAAAAGTATAACTTTGGATATGTCTTATCTGGAGGATTAAATCCTGTTGTTGCAATAAAAGAAAATGGTATACCTGTTGAAGTTAAAACTCTTGAAAGTATTATGAATTATAATGAATTTGAAGAATTATAATTCCCTTATTTACTATTTTTTCCATATTTTACATAACTACCCTTATTTAAACTAATTAAAGTATTAAATTATTTTTTTATATAAAAAAGCTTTTTATATTTTTAGAAATTAATATATTAGTATAAAAAAAAATTTATTTAAATTATATATTCAAAAAAAATATGGAATATATATCAAAAATTTGGTGTAATAATGGTTGTAACAATTTACAAAGATAGATGTAATGGAATAGAAAAATGTCCTGGAAATGGAGTGTGCATAATGGTTTGTGCACTAGATGCTATAGATGATGTTAATGGATATCCTGTAATTAATGAGGCAGCATGTACTTCATGTGAATTATGTATAAGAAACTGCCCAAATGAAGCATTAACATTATAAATAAATTAAAGCCTTTTAATTTAAATTAACCCCCACACATAATTTTTTTATTACTTTTTTTATGAAAATAAACCTAGATTTAACACAACTAAATTAATAATATAAAAAGATTATAATATAAAATTCAACATATAAGTATATATACAAAACGTTAATAATTTTATGGGAATTAAATAAAATGATTTTTGATGATGCATTAAATGACATAATAGAAAATGTAAACAAAACAACACACGGTGTTAAAGATGAAGATGTCACACAAATGACACAAATGATTAGAGAAGTTGAAAATATATTTGTTATGGGATTAGGTCGTTCAGGACTTGTAGCAAAAGCATTTGCTATGCGTTTAATGCACCTTGGATTAAGTGTTGCTGTAGTAGGGGAAACAACAACACCAGCAATAGGACCAAATGATTGTCTTATTGCAATATCAGGATCAGGAGAAACAAGTCACATACTTAGTGCTGTGGCAACATCAAAAGATATAGGATCAAAAATAATAGCAATCACATCCTATACTAATAGTTCTCTTGCAAATGAAGCAGATATCATAATTCAACTTAAAGGAAGAACAAAAATAGATGAAGATAACAACTACACATCCCGTCAAATAAGTGGACTTCACAGCACACTCTCACCAATGGGAACAATATTTGAAATTAGTAGTTTAATCTTCCTTGATTCAATAATTGCACAGCTTATGGAAGATTTACATCAAACAGAAAAAGATCTTAAAGCAAGACATACTGTGCTTGAATAAATATATAAAAAAAATAGTAGGGTAAAGGATTTTATAATTAAATCCTTTTTCTATAAATTTAAACTCCAAAACTAATTTAAAGCTTATTTTATAACTAGAATTGTTTCATTATCATCATATGTATAACATATTTCAATGATATCATCTAGTATATTGTTAATATTAATATCAACAACTTGACTTAGAAGTTCACCTTGAAGTTGTAATGTTAAAATAAGATCACCATCATCATATTCAAAATATAATAGTTTTCCAGGAATAAAAACACGATTATATGTTATTTCAATAAGTGCTCCTTCCCTGAAATTATGATCAATATAGTCTATAACTTCACATTCTTCTAATATAACTTCATCTGCCAAATATATCCACTCCTCTAGTTTTTAATCCAAAGTTGTGCTTTTCCTCGTACTGTTACATCACCCACATAGAGAGTGTATGATCCAATGTGATATTTACCATTAATTAGTGGATTTGCAACTGTCTCTTTTTTAGTAAATCCTTCAAGAATTTCACCAACAGATCCATTAATTACAACAGTACCTTTTTTCATCTGTCCTGCAGGCCATCTGTCAACATCACCATCAATTTGAACATATCCACCCATCATGTGTATTGCAAGAAGCTTTCCACAATTACCTTTTACATAGATTTCACCAGATGACATACATTCAGCAAGTTGCTCTCCAACATCTCCATTAATGATAATTTTTCCACCAGACATTCCTCTCCATTCACCCATATAGGATGCACCACAGAACTCTTTAGTGCTACCATTAACTTCAATAAGTCCACCTTTCATTTCACGTCCAACATAGCTTTCAGCATCACCATTTACTATGATATGTCCACCACTCATTTGTGCTCCAAGATGTAAATCTACACCACTATTTACCTCAATCATACCTTCTGACATGTTAAGTCCTATGTATTTTACACGTTCAAGATTTCCATTCATTATGATTTTACAATCAGATGCACAATTACATTCACCTTCAACTGCAACATCAAAGTATTCACTAAGAGCACACTGCGAATTTCCACGATAAACAATTACATCCCCTATTTCTTTGAGTGTTTTATCATATAATAGCTCTGGTAGAACATTATCAAATTCTAGTGGAATTTGGGAATACTTTATCATAGATAATGTTATAATTTTCATTAAATATCACATCCAGGTTTTACATCTACTCTATTTTCACATTCAAGATAATGATCTGAAACTCCATAGTTTTCATATTTTATTGTATAGAATCTATTAAAGTCAGGTTTTATTCTATTAATTAATTCTTCTTCTTTATCTTCAAGTCCACATACATTAGTCCATACATGTCTACTACCAACAAGTTTTGTAATTTCACCATCCTTTACAAGAATTTCACCATCTTTAATAGTATAAAGACTATTTAGGAGTTTTTCCTCAACAATTGGTGAATTACATTTACGTGTTGCATCAAAATCATTTACATCAATATCATATACTGATATATCAGCTTTAGCACCAACACCAAGATGTCCACGATCAGTAAGACCTAAAATCTTAGCAGGTGATGCACGTGTAATTGTTGCAATTTCATTCCATGAATATTCACGGTCATACTCTGCAAGTGTTGTTCGTCTTGTAGCCCAGCTGTGAACTTCATTATCAAGCATGTCATTAAGTTTTTCATTACTCATAAGCCAGGATATAATTTTTGGATAACGTATAAATGGTCCACCATTAGGTGAATCTGTTGTAAGAACAATCTTCCATGGATCTTTAATACCATATAGGAATTCAAGACCTACAGCCCACTGGAATGCTCCAACAGGAGATCTACTTGAATATATTGTTGGTATAAGACCTGATGCTGTTTCAACTTCAATATCCTTATTTGCCCATTTAAGACCTGTGAGTTTATATAAGTCATACTCCATAGGTGCATCTGCTGTCATTGTTGTTGTTTCATCAAATGTTACCTGTCCAATATCACCTGTAACATGATCATGTTTATTTATATAATCAATAATTTTATCAGCAGCAGATGTTACATCACGCCAGTTTGTTCCATCATATGCATGGAATTGAAGGTGTGTTGAATGCATTACCTGGTTTCTTTCAACATTTGGATTTTTCTTAATATCTTTTATACAATCAAATGTCTTAAGTGTTGTTTCATAATTTCCTGGATGTCCAAGATCGTTTGTATGAACATGTATTGAATGTGGAAGTGCAAGATTTTCATTAGCCATACAAAGAGCACGTATAACTTCACGTCCTGTTACATTCCAGTTATCTTCAGGATCATCTATTCCATGAACATTACGTCCCCATCCCCATGCTTCACTTCCACATGGATTTACAATCTTTACACCGTATCCTTTTGCAAGTTTAAGCCATTTTGATATGAAAAGTGTAAGATCTTCAATAT
The DNA here is from genome assembly GCF_022768985.1 of Methanosphaera sp. Lineage (NCBI taxonomy): Archaea > Methanobacteriati > Methanobacteriota > Methanobacteria > Methanobacteriales > Methanobacteriaceae > Methanosphaera > Methanosphaera sp. The sequence goes on from NZ_JALEKL010000011.1 coordinate 39,417, forward strand.
TGTTTTCTTTTACAAACTTAAGCATAAACCAGTTGTTACCAAAGAGTGTTAATGTTGGAATATCAAGATTTGGAATACTGTTAATTTCCTCATGTGCATGTTTTGCCTCAAGTGGTGGAACAGCTGCCTCTGTAACTGTTGTATATCCCATCTTTGTGTATCTGTATCCTATTGTTGGACATGTTGGTAGTGAAAATCCTGCCTCAAATCCTTGAACTTTTCCCTTAACAGGTGGTTTTATTCCACGTCTTATATCTTCTGGACGATAAATTCTTCCAACTGATAACTTTGGACCTGCAATGTGTGAGTGTGCATCAACACCACCTGGCATAACAAGTTTTCCTGTTACATCTATTGTTTTTGCAGATGATGTGACATCCTCTACTATAAATCCATCACGCACATGGATGTCCATCATATCTCCATTGATATTATTTGCTGGATCAAATACTATACCATTTTTTAAAGTATATTCCATAATTAATTACCATCCTCATCTTGTTGTAGTTTTTCATATAATTTTGTTAAAATCCATTCATCTGAATGACAATTTTCTGGCTTTTCAATTACCTTTTTCATATATATTGGTACTGAATCCATACGATATCCTGTTCCTGCAGTTTCAACACCTACTCTTGTACTTGGAAGTACTACATCTGCAATTTCTGTATATGGTCCCCAGTGTGTATCTATCTGTACTGTTGGAATATTAGCTAGGTGTTTTATTGAATGTCCTGGGAATTGTATTACAGGATCTGCTGCAATTGCTGCAAAGAAGTCTACTTCACGACGGTTTAGAAGATCGATTGTTGTTGTCTCTCCTATCATATATCTTGGATATCCTCGTGCAAAGTCTACTCCATATGGATATCCTGTTTCTGTTGTCATTGCTATGTTAAATCCATTAACATTGAAAAATCCACGCATTGGAAGCATTGACCATTTAGAGTATGCATTAAGATCTTCTACTATTTGGATAAGTATATCTATGTTACGTTTCATCTCAGATTGTGTAAGTCCAAGTCCAAAGAACAGTGCTCCATTTTCTGCATTTTTCATAATTTCAGCTAGTTCATAGATTTCTTCACGTTTTATTCCGGCAATTTCTTCAGATTTGATTTCTTTTGATTGTATTGCTACACGAAGTGCATTTAGGAATGCATAATCTTCTCCCATTGCGTAGCTTATTACACGATCTGATACTTTTGCTGTGTTTGTATATTTTGGATCTATTGTTATGATTGTTCTATCATCACGTCCATTTTCTCTGAAAAATCCTTTTGGAAATGCACTGTAGCGTGACAGGTGTCTTGGATGATCATCCATTGGATTTGTTCCAAAGTATATTATTACATCTGAACGATTTTTTACCTCACCTAGTGTCATTACAGGATGTCCAATGTTTTGAAATGCCTGTATTGATGCTCCATGACATATTGTTGACTGGTTATCCATTACTGCTCCTGTTTTTTGTGCAACTTTTATTCCACATTTTATTGCTTCAACTGATGTTTCACCCCATCCATAAAATAGTGGTCTTACACTTTCCTTTAGTAGTGATGCTGCCTTATTTAGTGCTTCATCCCAGCTTACTTCCTTGAGTATTCCTTCCTCATTTCGTATCATTGGATTTAGTAGTCTTTGATCTTCATCATTTATTATTTTACTTGCACCTAAACGACATGCATGTCTTACTGCTACAATTTTTTTATCTTTTAGAAGATATGTTATATCATCACAGTTATTTCCACAGTATGAACATGAACAGTTTCTTATTTCTTCATCATAATCTTCTACTGGTTTTTGTATCATACGCTTTTATTCCCCTTTTTTTATAAATACTGGCTTTTGTCCTAGTGATTTTTCACACTTTCCATATTTATTATATGTTTGACTTATTAAATCTGCAACTAGAAGTACTTCTTTGTCTGTTTTTGTTATTTTTGCATCAATTCCCTTATATGTTGGTATACTACAGCAGTGTGTTTGTGGACTTATTATTATGTTTGCCCATGGTCCTTTTGGTATGAATATCATTCCCTCATGTGGTGCATCGTGTGATTTATCAACAAATACAACTACTTCTCCCCACTGTGTTTTTATTTCTATTTTATCTCGTGGTTTTAATGATAACTTTTCCATGTCACGTAGGTCCATAAATGCTACAGCTGTTGATTGTCTGTATTCATCTTTTAGTGTTGAACCCTTTTTTTCATAAAATGCTTGAATTATACTTGTTCCTGTATTTATTTTAACATCTAATGATTGCATTATCTATTCACTTCCATGATATATTGCTTTTGTTGGACAGGTTTTATTACATATCATACATTCTTGACATTTTTCAGGATGGAAGAGTTTTATTACTCCATTTTCAACAAGCATTATTACATCTGTTGTATCAGGTCCATTTCCACCTGTTATTTCAGGACAGATCTGCTCATTTACAGGACATACTATTACGCATGCTCCACATCCTAGACAGTGATCTTGATTGATTTTTAACATTTAAAATTATACTCCTAAAAAATAATTTTCTTCTTTTTTTTATAATTTCTTACTTTTAGATATGAAAAATTCTAATTATCACATTTTTTTTAGATTGGATGATTTTATTTTATAGAAAAAAATATTGAAGATTTGATAAAAGAAAAAATAAAAAAATAATTTCAAACTTTCTTTGCATCTCTAAAGTAAGGATACTTAGAATTCATATTAAAAAAATAATAAATCTTTTCATATTATATTAAACATTTTTCATTTTATTACAATAGAAAAGAGATTGATATAAAACATTGTATGTTTTTAGTAATTCCCATTATAATTTTATATAATCATTACTATGTTTTTTTTAATTAATAAAATTTACAATAAAGCTAACTTAAAATTAATATTTTTTGATTGAATTTAGAAGTTTAATAGATTTTAATATTAATTCATTAAATTATCATGTTTTATAATCTATCTAATATAATAATGATAAATTATAGAATTATAAACATTACTTATAAAAAAAAGAACTTAATTAGGTTGGTAAATTTTATGGGAAAAGTTAAAAAATCAGATATAATGGAAATTCTTGATAGTTATGATAAAAGTGATATAACAATTGCAACACTTGGAAGTCACACAGCACTTCACATTCTTCGTGGAGCAAAACAGGAAGGATTTAAAACAGCAGTTGTTTGTGAAAAAGGAAAAGAAGTACCATATGAAAGATTTGGTGTAGCTGATGAATTTATCTTTGTAGATGAATATAAAGATATTGTAAAAGAAGAAGTACAAGAAAAACTCAGAAGTCTTAATGCTATTGTTGTACCTCATGGATCATTTGTTGCATATGCAGGACTTAGTAATGTTGAAGATAAATTTAATGTTCCAATGTTTGGAAACCGTGACATTCTAAGATGGGAAGCAGAAAGAGACAAAGAAAGAGAAATGATTACAAAAGCAGAAATCAGAATGCCTAATAAGTATGATAAACCAGAAGACATTGATAAAGCTGTAATGGTAAAATTCCCTGGTGCACGTGGTGGACAAGGATACTTTATATGTTCAAGCTTTGATGAATTTAATGAAAAAATTGATGAAATGAAAGCAAGAGACTGGATTACAGATGATGATGTAAAAGATGCACATATTGAAGAATATGTATGTGGTACTAACTTCTGTATACACTACTTCTACTCAGCATTAAATGATGAAGTTGAAGTTCTTGGTATGGACAGCAGATATGAAACAAACATTGATGGTATTGTAAGAATTCCTGCTCAAGATCAAATTGAAGCAAACTTAAGTCCATCATACGTTGTAAGTGGAAACCATCCTGTTGTTATTCGTGAATCACTCCTTCCAAAAGTATTTGAAAATGGAGATAAATTAGTTGAAAGTGCAAAAGAACTTGTTGCTCCTGGAATGAATGGTCCTTTCTGTCTACAATGTCTTGTAAATGATGACCGTGAAATTGTTATCTTTGAAATGAGTGCAAGAATTGATGGTGGTACAAACAGTTTCATGAATGGATCAGCATACTCCTACATCCAGTTTGGTGAAGAAATGAGTATGGGTCGTAGAATTTCAAGAGAAATTAAAAATGCAATTGCTCAAGATAAACTTGATGTAATCATAACATAAGAATAATTAAATTACACAGATTATATTTTTAACCCCCTCTTATATCTTTTTATTTTTTTTTATAACATTTTTTAATAATAATTACATAACATATATTTTAGTAATAGAATCTAATTTTAAAATTTTAATATAAAAAGGGTTATGATGTAGGTTATTATGAAAGACATGAAATTAAGTATGTATATTAAAGATGTTTTATTTGATTATAAGTTCTTTGAAACTTTAGATGCAATTAATAAAACTCATTCTCAGCGTGCTGCTGCAAAGTCTCTTGGAATTTCTCATTCTGTTCTTAATAGACGTATTATTAATGCTGAGGCAAAACTTAATGAGAGTCTTGTTTGTGTATCACGTGGTGGATCATATCTTAGTGATTTTGCATTTAATGTTCTTGATGAATATGAAACTTATAGTCTTAGGCTTAATGATTTTGATGGTGATATTACAGTTGCAGGAGGTCCTATTAGTTGTGAATTTCTAAAGGCTCTTGCTATTGGTTATAATCTTGATAATATTCGTGTTATTGAAACTGATATTGACACAGCATATGATCTTGCAAATCGTGGTATGGTTGATATTTTAGGTTTTGATGATCCTGTTCAAGCATATATTTATGATATTGAACCTGTTGCTCTTGGTCGTGATTTTCTTAGTCTTGTTGCACATGAGAATGAAAGTTTTACATCAATTTATGATCTTGATGGTTTGTCTTTTATTGAAGTTGAAAATTCTGCTCAACGTCTTGTATGGAATAGTCTTGTTGATTATGATGTTAATTTTGATATTGTAGGAAGTGTCCATTCATTTCATGAGGCTTTAAAGATTACTGAAGGTGATGAAAACATCTATACTTTTATAAATAATAGTATGTCCTATAGATCACAGCCTACATTTGATATATTAAAACAACATACCAGTCATATTATTAGTGCTTTGAATGTTAAAAATGATAGTTTAGTTGAAAGTTTTCTTAATTTTGCATCACATAATGCACAAAATACAACTGTTGATTTTGGTTTCAAACACTTACTTGAATAATCTAATAAAAAAATAAAAAAAAGTTAAAGTTGGGGTTTAAAATATTTATTCTTCAAATCTGAATCTTTTAATAACAAAGTCCTTATCAAGTGAAAGAACAAATGATGCAGCTCTAGGTCCTTGTTTTTTACCAATAATGGTTTTATAAATAGCCTGGAATGCTTTTTGTGGTTTCATTTCAAGAGCTTCAAGAACTTCATACATTCTATCGTGGAATGCTACATCATTATCAAATGTTTCATTTTCAAGAACATCTGCAAGTTGTGAGAGGAACTCTTTCTGATCATCTGCAAGTTCAAGACGTGGCATTTTCTTCATAACTTGGAATTTAACAAATTTAGGTGCGTATGTATCAAGCCAGTTTTTGATATATCCAAGTCTTGCAATGAAATCTGTGCGATCTGTATCATTTAATTCATCAAATTCAACATCAGCAAGTCTTGATTGTAGTTGATTGTTCTTTTTAAGAATTTCATAAACTTTTGCTTCATCACCATTTGCAATTTGATATGCAACAGATAAGAATCTGTATGATGCCTGGAATGGCATTTCTTCAGCCATTTCTCCAAGTTGTGAAACTTCATAGATTTTTGAAAGTTTTTCTTTTTCTTTTTCATTACTTGCTTCTTCTTCACCATAGGTGATTCTTTCCATTCTATCATATTGATCCATTAAGTCAAGGAATCCCATTTTTGGTGTGAAATCTTTTGGTTTTAATGGTTTGTTTCTGAAGATGTAGTAGTTTAATGTTTCAGGTTTTGCAATTTTAAGCCATGCATCAGGTGAGAAGAATACTCCTTTTGATTTACTCATTGCATCACCATCAAGTGTGATCCATTCATATGGTACTGGGAATGGTGCAGGATAATCAAATATTTCTTCTGATATAATTTTACTTACATCGTATGATCCACCACTTGCTGCGTGATCTTTTCCAAATGGTTCACATACAATATTTAGGATTTTCCATCTTGCAGCCCATTCAACTCTCCATGTGAGTTTTCCTTCAGCTTTTGTATAATCTACTTCTCCTTCATGTCCACATTGACATCTGTATTTTACATTTACTCCATCATAATCATATGCTTCTGTTGTATTTAAACGACCACACTCAGAACATATTGCATTATATGGAAGCCAATCTTCTTTAAGAGGATGTTCTCTGTATTGATTAAATATTTCACGGATACGATCAGCATTTTCAAGTGCAATTTTTGTAGCTTCTATATATGCTCCACTTTTATACATTTGAGCTCCACTTTTAATTTCAAGTTCTTCAATATCAAACTGATCAAGTGTTGATGTGAAAGGTTTTTGGAAGTGTTCTACAAAGTTGTCACAACATCCTTCTGGACATGGAATTTCATAGTATGGCTGTCCTAGATATTTTTCATATGATTCAGGTAATGGATATGGTACTTTACGTAGAGGATCATAATCATCAGCAATCCATAATGTCTTAGAGTTTGCTCCAAGTTTTCTTAACTCCTTACTTATAGCATTTGCTATAAATACATCACAACTGTTTCCTATGTGTATTGATCCTGAAATAGATGTTCCACTACCTACTATATATTCATCTTTACCTTGTTTATATAACTCCTCAGCTATTCTTTCTGTCCAATGTTTAGTCATTTATATCACAAAAATATATTAGTTTTAATTTAGTAAATTTCCTATAAAAATTTATTATTTCATATTAATTTTTTTTATTTTATCCCATGTTAAAGAGATCATAAATTAAAAAAAAATTCATTATAATAAAAAAAAGTTAGTTTTTTATATATTTTAATATTTATAATATGTAATATAATTACTTTTATGAAAAAAATAATTTTCTAAATACAAATATTATTTAATAATAATAAAATTAACATATTAATATAATATAACTAAAATGAATATATTTTAATAGAAATATGAGGGTGATATTAACATGTATGTAATCATTGTAGGAGCAGGAAGAGTAGGATTAAACCTTGCAAATTCACTAATAAAACAGGGAATAACAGTTACTCTTATTGAAAATGATGAAAATAAATCAGAAGAAGTTGCAAATGAAGTAAATGCAATGGTAATTCATGGAGATGCAACATCAATACAAATACTTGAAGATGCAGATATTAGTGAAGCAGACGTATTTGTAGCAGCAACAGGACATGATACAGTAAATCTTCTAACATCAGTACTTAGCCAGAAATATACAAATATTCAAAAAAGAATTGCAAGAGTAAATGACCTTGAACATGTAGAAGCATTTAACAGGGCAGGAATTCAAATTACAGTAAGTCCAGAATCAACAGTTGCAACATATCTTGAACGTATCATAACCAGACCAAAAATTGCAGATCTCATAGTTCTTGGACGTGGAACAACAGAACTTCTTGATCTTAAAATTGAAAATAAGGATTTGTTTGGAGAATATGTTCTTGACCACAGCCCTACTGAAAACTTCATAGTATGTGCTGTATATGATGAAGATAATGAATTAATAATACCTCAAAAAGATACAAAATTCAGTGAAAATCAGAAAATATCAGTACTTACAAAGTCAGACTATGTAGATGAAGTAACAAAATTCTTTGCATCATAAAATTAATACTATAAAAAAAATAATACACCCCAAAAAAAGGATCATAACCACCTAATTTACTTTTTTTTAATTTTTTTTATTATATTTAAAGTTAATAATTTCCTTAAAATAATAAATTTTAGTAGTAATAATAAATTTAAGATAAGTTTTTAAAAATAAGTTTTTGAAAAAATTAGCTTCTTTCTTGAAAAAAAATAATATTGTGTGTCATATTACACACATTCCTAATATTTGAATTTTAGATTCAGATAGTAAATATGACTTATAATTATTTTTTTTGTGTTTGTGTATTGTGATATTTAATTAATAATTTTTTTATAATGCTTATAAAAAAAAGATTTACAAATAGGAGTAGAAAATTACTCCTAAGTTACCTTCCAAATCTAGTTATCGAAAGCGTCTTTGTCAGCTTTATCTAACCATTGATTTACGATTTTAATTGCACAGTAGTTACCACACATTGTACAGGTATCATCTGCTTCAGGTGGTCTTTTATCTCTGATAGCTCTTGCATCTTCTGGCCAGAGTGCGTGTTTGTATTGTTCTTCCCAGTTAAGTTCTTTTCTTGCATCTGCCATGAGAATGTCTTCTTCTCCGAATCTTTCGAGATCAATTGCAAGGTCTCCTGCGTGAGCTCCGATTCTTGTAGCAATTACTCCTTCTCTTACATCTTCAGGACCTGGTAATGCAAGGTGTTCTGCTGGTGTTACGTAACATATGAAGTTTGCTCCGTATCTTGCACATTGTGCTGCTCCGATAGCAGATACTATGTGGTCGTATGCTGGTGCAATATCTGTTACAATAGGACCGAGCATGTAGAATGGTGCGTTTCTACACATTTTCTTTTGTATGTTGATGTTTGTTTCAATTTCATTAATTGGGATGTGTCCTGGACCTTCTACGATGGTTTGAACTCCTCTTTCTCTTGCTCTGTCTACTAATTCACCAAGTACAATTAGTTCTTGTATTTGAGCTCTGTCTGTGGAGTCTGTAAGTGCTCCTGCTCTCATAGCATTTGCCATACTTAAACATACATCGTATTCTTCTACAATATCTAAAACTTGGTCGTAGTTTTCATATAATGGGTTTTCACAGTCGTTGTGTACCATCCATGAGGATATGAATGATCCTCCTCTACTTACAAGTCCACCTTTACGTCCTTGTCTTTTGAGTCTTTTTAATGTTTCACGGTTTACAGAACAGTGGATAGCCATAAAGTCGATACCATCTTTTGCTTGTTTTTCGATGTTTTTAAGCATATCATCTGGGTCCATTGTGATAGCTGATCCATCTTTTTCAATTGCTTCTACAGCTGTTTGGTAGATAGGTACGCTTCCTACAGGTTTGTCTGTGTTTTTAAGTACTGTTCTTCTTATGTTGTCAAGATCTCCACCGATACTTAATTCCATAAGTGTATCTGCACCTGCTTCTTCTGCAATTTTTGCTTTTTCAAGTTCCATGTCAAGGTCGTTAATATCAGTTGATGTTCCGATTGTTGCGTTAACTTTTGTTCTTAAGTTTTCACCTATACCAACTGCTACAGTTTCTCTCTGATTGTTATCAGGTATTGCAATGTATCCTTTTGCAACCATTTTTCTGATGTATTCAGGATCTAATTTTTCATCTGCAGCTACAGCTTTCATAGCATCTGTAATGTTTCCTTTCATAGCTTCTAACATTTGTGTCATATCTATAAACTCCTATGTTTTATTTCATGTCTAAGATAGTTTATTTTAACTTCCAAATATCTGGGATAAAAAAGAAAGTTACACATCTAATGTTAATAATCCATTTTTTTGATAATTTTTAATTTTAACACTTGATTTTTTGCCTATCTTTTAAGACTTACTAATAGATGTTTACAAAATAGTATTTAAAGAGTTTGATTTTTTTGCCCAAATTTTTTAAAATTTAGTTGAAAAACTGGGAATTTATAGATTTTATGTAAAAAATATTAACAGTTTCAAACTTTTTTCAAGTAATTTGTAAAAAAGTAAAAATCACCAAAATATTACAATTAAATTTATTAAAAATAATATTCAAAAAAGATAAAAAAAAATAAGAATTAGGGGTGATGATGATTAAAATTTATTTTTAGTTATTAAATGAATCATTCATTTTTTCAAGTGCTTGTTCTGTTGTTGGAATATTTGTCTGTGTTCCTTGTGCTTGTACAATGTATGATGCAACAGTTGATGCAAACTCTCCACTATATCGTATATCATTTCCACGTATGTATTGTACAAGGAATGCTGCACGGTATGAATCTCCTGCTCCTGTTGGATCTTGTGCATCTACTACTACTGGATCAATTTCTACTGGATCTTCTCCATCAACATAGATTATACTTCCTTTTTCTCCAAGACTTTTTACTATAATTTCAGGACCATATTCTATTAATTCATCAATATTTTTTTCCATTAAATCACAAATACAGTCAATTTCATGTTCATTTCCAAAGAGAATGTTACAGTTTGCTATTATTTCTTCTAAGTTTTTTGTTGAATATAAGTTTAAATCTTGTCCTGGATCAAATGATACAAGTTTATCATTTTCATATGCAAATTTTGCTGATTTTATATTAAATTCAGGATCTCCTGTTGCAATGTGTAGTGCTTCTGCATTAAGTATTGCATCTTCTGGAACTGGTGTTGTTTCATATTTTTCTGCTGCTCCCCAGTAGAAGTAGAACATTTGTTGATCATCAGGATCTGTTAGAACAAATGCTGTTGGTGTGTTAAGATTTTCATCTAGGATCATGTTTGAAATTTCAACATTGTTTTGTTTTAATTGATCTTCATAGTCACTGTTTTTGAAATCTTTTCCTATACATGAGATAAGTTCTACATCAAGACCAAGTTTTGCTGCAATAACTGCTACATTTCCTGCTGCTCCACCATATAAACGATCCATTTTATTAACTCTTGCTGATGTATTTACTTTTGAAAACTGTTTTACCTGCATGATATAATCAAAGCATGTATGTCCTATTACTAGTAAATCTGTATTTGCCATTTTTATAATCCTCCTTATGGATTTTACTAAAAAAGTTTTTTTTGAATTTATTTTCTAAATTTGCTACTACTAATTTATTATTTTCACATATTTTTTCCATAGTAGTTTTATGGAATCTTATTTTACATTTATATAAAAAAAGACTTTTTTTTCTTAAAGGTAAATGTTGTAAATATTGATCTATTAAAAAATATGATTTAAGTATAATTATTTATTATTTTTTATAATTCATAAGTAGTTTATTATTAAATTATAATAATAGTAAATTTTTATTATAAAGATAATTATCTATTTTTTGAAATAAACTTATCCATATTTTGATTAATAAAGATTAATAATTTAACTCTATAAAAACTATATATTATTATTTAAAATGAAAAATTAATTTTTGATGATAAAATGTTTGAAAAGTTATTTAATAAGAAAACTGGAATTCATCTTTTTGCAATTATTATAGGAACAATTGCAGGACTGCTTTCTGTTGAGGTATGTCTTAGATTTAATTTAGCATTGTTTGGATTTAATATTTGTATTATTTTATCTCCTGTTATTGCAGGATTTGTTGAAACTGTACTTGCACGTTATTTTACACAACAGACATCTGGTGCTATAAGTGCTATTATTTTATTTATTGTTACAAATATTATTGGATGGTTTTTCCCGGCAAATCCTATTAAATTTAATATTTTTACAGTTGGTGGACTTCTTCTTATGATCCAGGCAGCATTTCCTCTTACAATAAATTGTATTCTTATTGGTGTTCTTCTTTTTATTGTTAATAATATTGGACGTTGTATTTCATGGATTCGTCGTAAGCTTAATTTATCAGGGCGTAGTAATGTTATTGAATTTAATGCTATTGATGATATTAAAGATGAGTATAATATCTTAATTTTTAATGAAGATAATGGTATTGATATTAAAAAGTATCTTGGTATGATTGTTGTTGAAGATATTATTGAATTTGAGGAACGTTCAAAAAGTGAAGTTATGGATTATATTGGAAGTTCTCTTGATGATAAGATGAAAATTAAGCATGATGATTATCTTAAGGCTAAGGATTTTATTATTAATGAATTGAAAAAAAAGGCACATGATATAGGTGCTAATGCTATTGTTAATCTTAAAGTTGAATATACTAATTATAATCAACAACTTCCACCTGATATGCTGATAATTGCATATGGAACTGCTGTTATTATTGATGAGAAATATCTTTAAAATAAGTTCAGATTTTAAGTTGTAAATAAAATAAAAAAAAATAAAAGAAAAAAAGGTTTGTCTAATTTTTAAATTAATTCCCCTTTTTTTACTTTTGATTAATATTCTACACCATTTTTCTTTAGAATAATAATATGTCTTTAATTTTTAGAATAATAATTTAAGTGAAGGTTAAATTTAGGGGGTCAGGGCGTGATGAAAACTCTATTGAGTTTCCCATCTTTTTCTGTCCATTAATTCTTGTTTTTTACCTGCATTCCATCCACCGGATGAACTTTCTGCATGACCTACTTGTTGTACATATCCTGTTATACGGTCATACCATTCCACATTTCTTGTTTCTCCACAGTGTGTACAGGTTGTTTGAAGTCCTTTCATTAATGTTTTACAGTTGATACAGAAACTTAATGCACTACTGTATGCCCAGAATCCAATATCTGTTTTTCTTGTAATTTTATTTGTAAGACTCATTAAACTGTCAGGGTCACTGTATGATTCTCCCATAAATGCATGGAATATGTGTCCACCTTGTGTTAATGGATGGTATTCTGATTCTATTTTTATTTTTTCAGGAAGACTCATTGCTGTATCTACAGGTACGTGACTACTGTTTGTGTAGTATGAAGCATCACTATCACCATTACATATTACTTGATCTGGGTATCTTTCACGATCCATTGTTGCAAATCTGTATGCTGTACTTTCTGCTGGTGTTTGGATTACTCCCCATCTTAGGTGTGTTTCATCTTTAAGTTCATCTACTCTTTCATTGATGTATTTTATTACTTTAAGTCCGAGTTTGTTTGAACTTGGATCTTCTAGTCCTGCTCCTGTTTGTGCAAGAAGCATTTCATTAAGTCCTACAAATCCAAATGATAATGTACTGTTATCTACCATGTAGTATGGATCTTCTCCCATTTTCTGTGTAAGGAATGGTAAGATTTTGTAGTCATTTAGACATTTAAGTGCTCTTTGACGTCTTAGCATGAGTACATCTTGTGATATTTGCATGTAATCATCAAGATAGTCAAATATTTCATTTTCATCTCTTGCATCGTATCCTATTCTTGGTAGGTTCATTGTTACATATGCGAGGTTTCCTGTTCTAAGACAGTCTTTTTCCCAGTCACCTGTCCAGTTATCTGAAAGTCTTGTACGACATCCCATGTAGTTTGCCATGTTTCCCATGTAGTCTGGTAGCATGTTTATGAAGTATGCTGTTCCAAATTTAGCTGATAGGTAGTGTACACGGTTTATGTCTTCTTCAAATTCTGGTGTTAGACATTCTTTTCTTAGGTAGTAGATTGTGTTAGGGAAAAGGTGTGGTTTTCCTTCTGAATCTCCTTTAATTAATGCTTCTGTAAATGCTCTTTGGAGAAGTCTTACTTCTTTTTCAAAGTCTCCATATACTCCTACTACTTTTCCTCCAGATCCGTATGCTGGTTCATTTTTAAGGAAATCTGGTACTGTGAATTCAAGTCCTATACTTGTAAATGGTACTTGTCCTCCACGTGCTGCATATGCCATGTTGAGGTTGAATATAAGCATTTCTACTGCTTGTTTTATTTTTTCATATGGAAGTCCTACAGCAAATGGTGCTACAAATACGTTCCATAGACTCATTGCTTGTCCTCCACTCATGTTTTGCTGTGCTGCAAGCATTATTTCTCCTGAGTGGTTCATGAGTGTTTCAATATGATTTGGTGCTCCTGCTACACTTGTGTGATCTCCTGTTCCATCTACTTTTAATCCATATCTTATGAATTGTCTTAGGTCGTGTTGGAGACAGTTTATTGGTCTTCCTGCAAAGAATTCAAGGTCGTGTATGTGGATTGTTCCATTCATGTGTGCATCTGCAAGATTGTGTGGTAAGATGTTAAGTAGTGCGTATTGTTTTAGTGATTCATCTGCTACGTATTTGTGGATTGTTTCAGGGTTATGCATCATGTTTGCATTGTCTTTGTTTCCTGCTTCAATTAGGTTTGTTATGTTGTATACTGGCATTCCTAGTCTTGTGTATTTGCGTCTTAGTGATTCAAGTCCGTTTTCTGTGAGTTTGGTGTTTACCATTTCTCTTATTATTGGTGCTGTTAGGTAGTCTAGTTCTAGTTTTTTAAGTTCTTTGTATACTTCGTTTGCTATTTTATTTGCAAGTTTTGGTGTTGTTTGTGTTTCTTGAACGAGTGTGTTTACGATTTTTGATTTGTCGAATGGTTCTATTGTGTCTCTTGCTGTTCTTACACGTAGTGTGTTGTAGTTGTAGTATTTGTCTGCTAGTGTTTCGTTTTCATCTTTAAGGAAGTTGTATATTTTATTTTTTATTTCCTTTGTTGTCATATCTTCGTGTGCTTCTTTGGACACTTTGTATGCTATTTTTTCAGCTAGTCCTAGTGGAATGTTTATCATTATACAGGATTTTACTAGTTTTTCGTAGCTGAATTTTTCTTTTATACCATCGTTTTTCATTACATATATGTCGTTTAGATTGTATGTATCTTGTATGGTTTCAGGATCTTTCATCATTTTTTATCACACACCCATATATTTTTTTTAGTCATATTTTCTTTGTATTATTAATTTTGATTAAAAGATTATATATATTTAACTAAAAATAGTTCAAAGTTATACGAACATAATTAGTAGTTAAACAAACAATTAAATGAATAAAAATGAAGTTAAAAAATAATAAAAAATATAGTGAAATAGGATTTATACTAATTTTTTAACATAATAAAACATTAATTTTAATTTATTTATTAAATTAAGTTATTTAAAGTATTATTTTTTAATTTAAAAAATTTAAAATCCATTTTTAAAATAATTTTGTGCAATATTTTTAATTAAAACTAGATTTATTTCTAAGATAATATTTTTTTAAAATGTCAAATTTTGCAATAATTTCAAGAATTTAAGTAATATTTAGTTCAAAAACTAGCGAACATTATACGGGTATGGGTATACTAAATTTTTAATAAAAAAAAGTAGATGTATTAGAAAAATACATCAAGAGAACTCTGCTTAGATTTATCACTTTCAAAGAGAGAATTAATAGAAGTTTCAAGAACCTCAATACGCTCAACAACATAAGGATTAATAGGATAACGATGTGCTAAATCCTTAGAAATCTCCAAGTACTTAAGAACAGAACCCTTAGAAATACTTAAAATCAAGTTATTACCACAACTACACTGACCTGAAAGTGGAATACGTCTATACTTCTCACCACATTTGGTACAACGAACCTTCTGTCTTGAAAAAGCACGAATATTACCAGTCATATCAGGAAGGAAGTGAGAATTAAGAACACCCTCAACTACACCCTTCTGATCAACAGCACGAAGAAGCTCAGCAAGAGCAATCTGACTTTCAACTTTCTCTGTCATAGAATCAAGAGACTTATAAAGACAAATCTTAGGACCTGCATGAATAGATGATGTTGGATGTGAATACATAATACCATGATACTGCTCATCAGTACCAAGTCTTGATTCAACATTATCAATAAGATCATTTACATCAGAAGGTTTCACACCACCTTCCTCTGTTTTATGATAAATTTCAAGAGGAATTCTCCACATACAATCAATATTATGTGATTCATCATCTATCTCTTCAGGATCAATACGACTACTTAAAACCAGTGGTGCATCCATACTACCACCACGAGTACTTGGAAGATAAGTTTTTCCAAAGTTAAGCAGAGCATCAAGAAGAAGCATTACAGCATCCTCATCACTATCACAATTACGTCTTTTAGCTGAATGGAAATAAGGATGAGCATAACAACCTGCAGCCTTAGTATAACCTACAATACGACCAAGAACACCAGCAGATGTATGCGGTGCAAGACCAGCAATAAGTTCACCTACAAGATCAAGACGACTTTCTGCATTATAAAATGGTTCCATATTATAATACTTAACTAGAAGATCATCAATAAACTTTGAAACCTTAAGAAGATAATCTCCACAACTTTCACTTACAACAACATCCTGAATCTTAATTTCAATAATCTGATCATCATTTTCAATAGGATTACCATAAATATCTTCTGTATATCCTAACTCCTTAATTTTTTCATATGGAACACCGATCTCACTAGGAATAAAATGTGTAAGTGGAAGATCAGTTGAATCATGACGTACAGTACCATCACGATATGTGTAAATTCCATTACGAGCACGAAGAATACCCTTCTCTAGTGGTTCAGGATATTTATCTTCTGATATTAATCCTTTAACACCTTTTACCTCATCAAGACGTCTAATATTTACATTTTCAAATGCACGATTAAGTTCCTTGTCAAGATTTATAGTTTTAAGACCAGAATTTTGAAGTTCTGTACGTTCACCACAAACAGGACAAATTGACCTATATGATGTTACAAGACAGTCAGGATTTGTACATCTACACTTTGCAAGTGTAACTTTTATCTTTCCTTTCTTTGATGCTTCAACTATATTACGTATATTTCCTGCATAGTTTCCAATTGGAAATAGTGAATGTGGTGCAGGTCTCATAAGTCTTTCCTTTGTTTTCTCTGGACGACCAACACGACCACCAATATATGTAGGAGCTTTAGCTTTAATAGTTGTTGGACTTATCATATTTAATGCATCAATTGTATTAATATTCTCATCATCTGAAAGATGAGCTGGTATAGTCATCATTAAAGCATAAAGATCATCATTTGAAACTATAATATTATTATCTTCTACTTTGTGTGTAACACCAAGTACTTCTAGTATTCTTTTATGATATGTACGTGGCAGTGGATTTACATCACAATTAAATACATCATCTGGTGATTGTATATTTTCATATAAAAAGTCATGTAACTTATTTAATTCCTCTTTTGTCACATCATGATAGTAGAATGTATACTTTGGATGAAGTGGTGTATCAGTTAATTGTGCTATTTCAAATGCCTTTTTAGCATCAATATCTAAAGCAAGTAGATCATCAACTTCAAGTTCTTCCCTGAAATTTATGCCAAAATCATCATGACTTTCTTTATAGTAATCTGATACTTCAACTTCCTGTGCCCACCATTCCTCACACCATGCTGATACATCAAGTGGAATATTACCACGTAGATATTCACCAAATGCAACAAGCATATCACCAAGGAATATGATCTCGACAACATCACGTCTTATCTTTATTGCCTCAGATACACTACTTACCTGTACTACATCTCCATTTGATAGTTTAACAATAGGTCCTTCAACACAGTCACATGGAACAACACAGTTACCTTTTCCTGGTTTTTCAATCTTCATCTGTGTTCCAACAGCAAGGAATTGTACAATTTCCATTGTTGCAGGATGTATTGCCATTGATGCAAGACCACTATCACGTGTTCTTCCATAACGTAGACGGAATCCTCCTTTTGCCCCAGGATAGGACATTACAGGACGTCCACCAATTATATCTTCCATGTATTTTGCTTTCTTTTTAGGCTTAATTTTTACCTCTTCATCTTTCTTTTCATCTTCTACAGGTTTCTTCTCAGATTTTGGTGCTGTGAAATCTTCAAGCCATTTCCATCCATCAATTTTAAGAGTATTTGCATATTTAACTATCTTTCTTGACTTCTGAATAATACCTTCAGCTATAGCAAGAAGTGCCCCTCCACGAATATGATTTGTTTCAACACGTGGAAGATCCCTATTTTGTACCTCGATTGGATCTGTTTGTTCTCCTGTTACTTCTACTGGTATTCCACGAACAGCTTTTCTTACCTCATCTGATGTTGGTGAATACTGAAGATTTGTAACTTCTGATTCATATAATTCAACTTCTTCTACATATCTTTCAATTTCATCATCAGTAGGCTTATATCTGTCAAGTCCCTGTGCCATCCTAATATAATCACCAAGAAGTACACTTAGTGCTGCAGCTGTTCCTCCTGCACTACGTATAGGACCTGCAAAGTATACACCAAAACATTTAGTTCCATCTGGATTATCTTTAATTTTTACCTTAGCAATACCCTCAAGTGGTGCTGCAACTACTCCTTCTGTAAGAATAGCAAGTGCTGTACGTATTGCACTATCTGCATTTTTTTCCTGTACTTCATAGTCATTTTCACCCTGGTCAACATCATCACGTGTTGCAATTTCCTTTGCTATTTGAAATGCAACTTCCTCACGTGACATTGACTCTTCAAGCTCTTTTATACGTTTTGCCACACCTTCAGGACCTACAAGCCCCTCTACACGTTCTGCAAGATCCTTTGCAAGTGGAATTTCTGGGGCTAATTCCAAATCTTTTCCCTGACTACGTGCTTTTTTTGCTATATCATAAAGTTCATGAGTTTTTTCCTCTAACATGTCAAAATAATCCAGATAAATTCCCCCTAAAAAATGGTAAAGTTTTACTAGTAATATAATATATTTCTTATCTACAATAAATTTTTAATTAATAATATATTATACTAGGTTTAAAAATTAAATTTAAAATCTAATAAAAAAATATGTAGGGTAGTGGATACATTACATGTATTGTAATATATGCTAATGTAAGTACTATGAATAGAAAAGTTCCTCCCACATAATTTATGAAATCTCTACAATTTAGTGGAATACTTACAACAATAGGCTTGTTTTGTTGCATGTTTTTTGCACATTTATATGTATCATAAAGACAGTAGCAAATAAAAGCCCAATTTAAGATTGTGTAGATGTAGAAGTTAACATGTACATCTATCCAAAGGAAAAGTAATCCCCATAGTAATCTTTTTATAAATCTTCTATAAAGTCCTAGATATAGAAGACCTACACCTGCTATGTCTACTACTGAAAATATGGCAGATATTACCACTGCAACTTTCAGATTTTTAGAATCATCATATTCTTCAAATGGTTCAAATATGAATTTTATTATTTTTGGAATATTTTTACTTCTTTTTTGTTTATATCTATTTTCTATGTATATTTCTGGAAGATCTTCATCTTTTAATTTTAAAATTTTAGAATATAATCTTCTACATTCTTTTACATATTCTAATATTCCTAGTTGTTCACATTGAGAATTACTTTCTAGGGGTTTTCCACATACACTACATATCTCATCTTTGCTTTCATTGATATGAAAACATCTAAGACATCTTCTCTTCAATTAAATTATTCTCCCTATTTTCTTTTTTTATTAAATATTTAATAAATTATAGTTATGTCTTTGAAGTCAAAGTCATCATCTTCACATAATTTTCTTACTTCATTAAGATATACTTCAAATATATTTTCATTATCTTTAAGATTTTTAGATTCTGCAAAATCATTTATGAATTTTACTATATTTCCCACACCATTTCTTAGATATATTTCTAGCTTTCCACCATCTTTTAGTTCTATTTCATCAAAGTCTTTTGTAGGATTAATTTTTTCATCTGATTCATAGTAATCATCTTCTATCTTATCATATTGTTGTTGTGTGTATAATTTAGATTCATACCAATCTATATAGTAAAGGATATTTCCTCTTTTATCTTTTTTATCATCACCAAAGATGCCATCACCAAATTTAAATTTGAAAGTATCCATGTGAAGATTATAGAAGGCTGTATCATAGTATAAATTATATGCATCATCAACTTCCATGTAGTATTTCTTATTGAATTTTGCATTTAATTTAAAGTCTTCTTCATAGAATTCATCGTCAAAGTCGTCATCGTCAAAGTCATCATCTTCATCGTCGAAATCGTCATCGTATCCTGCATTACCTATGGTTATTGTAATACTTCCATCTGATCCATAATGAACAGTTCCTGATTTATCTGGACCTGCATATTGTTCAACTAATTCTTTTATAGCTTCATCAGTTATTGTACCATTTTCTACCAGTTTTTGTATTTGGTCGAATTGTCCTATTTCCTGATCTAGTTGTTCTATTTCTTGATCTAATTGTTCTATTTCCTTGGCTAGTTCTTCTTGTGTTAATGAATCAAAATCATCTACATCATCATCGAAGTCATCGTCGAAGTCATCATCTATGTCATCTTCAGGTATTATATTATTAGTTGCCTGGAATTGTTCTAGGGCTTTTTGTTCTTGTTGTCTTCTTTGTTCTATGACTTTCTGTGATTCCATATATTTTAGTTGATTTCTTCTTTCAAGTTCTTGTTGATTTTCTTCATGTGTATCATCAAGTTGTGACATTCCATCAGCAATATTGTATATTAAAAATATTGGATATATGAATAGTAAAGCAGAATTCACTGTCATAATTGCAAAAAATAGTATTATTCCAACTAGAAACATCTTAAGTGCTTTTTGTCTGTTTCCTGCATATAGTTGCCCTAGTCCACATATTCCAAAAATTCCAATAAATCCTAATGCTACTGCTACTTCTGGACTTTTACTTGGTATTGCTGTGTTATCATAGTAGTTTGGATGTATTTGTTGATATTTTTGATATGATTTGTATTCTCTGTTGCTGAATTCTTCAAATTCATTTTCACTCATACATCTTCCATCTTCTAGGTAGAATTCTATTAGATTTACATTACAATAGTTACATACTAGGTCACTTGCTAGGTTGTCATTTCCACAGTTCATACATATTTTTGAATGATTGTTTGGATTTGTTATATGATCTTGTGGAAAATTTGGATCTTCTAGTAGTTGTTCATATGCACTTTCTGTGTATAGTTGTCCATCTTCTGTGTAGAATATGTATAATTCTTTTTGACATCCATAGCATTCATATTCAAAGTCATAGTTTTGTGTGTTACAATATGGACAGATTTTCATTTACTCCATCCTCCCTCTTTATTAAAGTACTACTCCTACTTTTTTTTAGAAGTAGCCCATCATTTCATCGTATTCTTCTTTTGTATAGATGTGTTCATCATCATCGCTTATGTAGAATTCATCTAGTACTTCACGACATCCACCACATTCTGTTTCTGTATCTTCATTTTGATAGCCACAATATAGACAGATTTTCAATTAAATCACCCTTTTTTGATTATTTAAAAGTATTATTAAAATTAGATTTATTAGTTAATACATATCTAGATGTCTATATTTTAGAATTTAATTAACACATATCTTAAAATTAGATGTGTGTATTTAGATTATTGTTTTATTTAGAAAATTAGTTGATTAAATTAATAGTTTATGTAAAATAAGTTGGATGTTAAAAATTCTATAAAAAAAGTAGTTTTGTAATTATAAAAAATAAAAAGAGATGAAGTTGGGATTAGTTAGTTTATATTTTCTGTATATTTATCTATTGTAAATCTTGTCCTAAGAAAGCTGGAATAGCTTGGTTACCATTTATTGCATCTGTACATTTAAGTGAATCATATGCTGTGTATATGTTCCAGATTAATGCTATGTATGTTCCTATAGGACCTATAACAAATACGAGACATGATAATATAAGTCCAATTACAAGTTGTACTACGAATCTTTTGTATAATCCTAGGTATGCTTGTCCAAGTCCTGGTATGAAGAAGGATAAAATTGCACCTATCCATTTATTTTTTGCCATGATGTTTCCCTCCCTTTAAATCGAAAGTAAAAGACTTTAATGTATTCAAAATAACTTCTATATTCTAATTTAAGTGAGGTATTATAGTATTATTGTTTACTAACTAACTTTATCCCATTCTTTTTATTATTCTTAATACATCTCTTAAATCAAATATCCTTAAATTATTATTAATTAATACTTAAATATAGTTTGATTTAGTGAATATTTAAATATCCCTATATAATACAAAGTATTATTCAATAAAAATTAAACAATAAATAAAAAAATACGAAAAATATCAAATATTTAAAAAAAAGCCATATAAATTAAAAGATTTAATAGATTAAATTTTAAAAAAAAAGAAAAATAAGAAAATATTTAATACAATAACACATAATTATTGTAAATCAATTCCTAATAATTTTGGAATAGGTTGATTGTTGTTAATTGCATCTGTACATTTACTTGCATCATATGCTGAATATAACATTAAAAGTAAGAGTATGTATGTTGCAATATCACCTACAACTGATATTAAAGATGATAATATGATATCAACTATAATTAATACTATGAATCTTTTATATAATCCAAGATATGCTTGTCCAATTCCAGGAATTATTAATCCAAGAACTGTTGCAATTGTTTTATTTTTTGCCATAGTGTTTTTCCTCCCTTTCAATTGAAAGTAAAAGACTTTAGATATATTAAATATTAATTTAATAAATATTTAAATATTCCTATACAAACTAAACTATTTTTCAATAAAAATTAAACAATGAACAAAAAAAATAAAAAAAATATAAAATATCTAAAAAATATACCTGAAAAATTAAAGATTTAATAGTATTAAATTTTAAAAAAAAGATGAAAAAAAAGAGAAGATTAAAATATTTAGTTTTATTGGATGTCTTGTCCAAATAGTGGTGGAATTGGTAGTGTTGTATTTACTGCATGTGTACAGAGGTATGCATCATATATTGCATATAATGACCATGCCATACTTATAAACATTAAAAGTAGTGCTATTGTTCCAACTTGGAATATAAATACATATAATATGTTTATTAGTACTGTTACTGCTAAAAATACTACAAATCTTTTGTATAATCCTAGGTATGCTTGTCCAAGTCCTGGTATTATTAAAGATAGAATCATTGATATCCACTGATTTTTTACAGCCATTGGTTTGTATCCTCCCAATTGTTATTTTGTTTAAATTATAATTATTATAAAGATCTCTTATGATTTTATTTTATTTTTTTATTATATAATCATAGTATCTTTTTTTTTAAAATATAATATGTATTATTACAAACTATTTTCTAAGAATAATAAAAAGTTTCATATCCTACTTGCTAATTTTATATTAATATTTTCTAAAAATAAGAACTTATCTAAAGTTTATGTAAAGTTGAATTAATTATTTAATAAAAAAAGAGGATTTAATATACAATATAAGAACTCCCTTTTTTAGGTCTTATTGTATATTATGTCCAAATAATTCTGGAATAGGTTGATTTTTATTTAATGCCTCAGTACACACATATGCATCATACATTGAATATATTGTCCATATTGTATTTAATGCATTAAATATATTAGCAACAGTTCCACCAGATATATATGCAATTATTAAAAGTATAATCATAACAACTAAAAATACTCCTAATCTATCATATAATCCAAGATATGCCTGTCCTAGCCCTGAAATTAAAAGAGATAAAATTACTGCTAGCCACTTATTTTTTGCAACCATGATTCTATCCCCCTCCACTTTTTTTAGTAAAATCTTAAAAACATGTTCTCTAAAAAAAATTGTATCCACAATTATTTTATTTTTTTTATAGTCCTAATGCTTTTTTGATTTTTGAGAAGAATCCTTCATTTTCTTCTTTTTTATCTTCAATGAGAGGTATTTTTTCCTCCTCTTTAGTTTCAACTTCTTTTTGAGTTTCAACTTTTTCATCTTGTATTTGTTGTTGAGTTTCAACTTCTTGAGCTTCAACTTCTACTTCTTGTTTTTGTGGTTCATCAGCACATGGCTGTTGACCTATAATCCCATTTTCTTTTCTTAATTTTTGTGTAAATGATAAGTTTTCGTCGTCTGCCATAACATCCAACTCCTTAATTTAAAATATCTTCCCCCTATAAATTTAAGGGAAAATATTTTCTTCTCTTTATTTTAAGAGAAATTTTATATCATTTCTAAAAGCAAGTGTCATATTATATTTAATAAGTACTTAATCATATATATGCAACTTTTAAGTATTTAATTATTATTAATAATGACAAATTATTTTCAGAGTATATAAATAAAAGATTATCACCCAGAATTTATTAAAAATTTTAAATTAATTCTAAAAATAGTATTTAAATATTAAATATATTTCATAAATTCATAATAACACCATAAATTAACACAATATATGAAAAGATGCAATTATATGAAGTTTTTAATTATTACTTTTAATAAATAAATATTATCTTATATAGAAATAATAATATTACAATTAAAACAATAATAAATAAAGATACTTTAGGAGAATTGAAATAATGCTTAATGATAATAATGAACAATGGAAAGTAGACTTTTTTAAGACATATGCAACAGCACAAGAAGATAAAGACCAACTTAAAGAAGCTACAAATCTAAAATTTGAACACTTCCCACCAGTACTTGGACAATACTACCCCTCTGATGTAAGTTGTGATGAACTTAAAAATATCTTTGATGGAAAATTAAAACTTCAAAAAGCAAAGAAAATGAATGGATACAACCCATCAATTGTAGATATTGACTATGAAAAAACAATAAAAACACAACTTAATGTACTTATGCAAAATCAGATGCAAAAACTTAATGCTGAAGATCCAAACTTCCTTAGTGATGAAGAAGAAGAAATTATTAACTCTGCAGACTTCCCATTTATTAAACTTATGACACTTGTATATACTAAAGATACACAAGATATGACAGAAGATGAACAAAAACAGTGGAAGGACTATATGAACCAGTTCATAACACAACAAATAGTATTTAGTATCATAAATATGTACTTTACAATGAATCTATTTGAAGATAATGTATTTAAATGTAATTTCCAAACACCATACAACAAAGAAGAGCTATGGGCAAAATATACAGATAATCACAATGGAATCTGTATAACATACGACTTCAAAGAAGTATCACAGAAAATGCTCGAAATTGTAGAAAACATGTACCCACTACTTGATGTAAAAGAAAAACTAGACAAAGACGACCTAGACTATGAAATATACAACATGTACTGTGCATCACTATTTAATGAAGATAAAAATATAGATGAATTTGACAAACAATGGACATACCTATTATATCACAAATACACATCAACAGAATACATGATGCTAGATTCACTACTAGAACCAATCTATACAATGACAATGGAAGATGAACAAATCCAGAAAATCATAAAAAACAGCTACCTTGAAATAGAAGATGGAGAACTTACATACAACCACACAAAAATAATAGCAGATTTAGCTGCAGTACTTGAATCAAGTGAATTTGAAGCAAAAATTTCTGATAAAATAAAAGAAGTACATACAATAGTTGCAGATGAAATAGAAGTAGACTTCATTAAACCTGAAGCAGTATACTTTGCACTAAACTATCCAGATGATGAAATTGCAGAAATTAAAAAACTTGCAGATGAAGCAGACATACGTGTATTTAAAATCAAAAAAACAGAAGATAACAAACTATTCAAAGCATTAGTATAAGACCATTTTTCTAAAAAATAAGAGAAGATGAGGGGAATAAAATAATATGACATCAACATCTTATGGAAGACTTGTTGAGATATATGAAAAGATTTCAGCAACATCAAGCAGACTAGAAAAACAGGACATTATAGCAGATTTTCTTCGTGAAATAAAAGATACAGATCCTGACGGAGTCTATGATGTTGTACTCCTTCTTCAGGGAAAAATCTTCCCACCATGGAGTGAAAAAGAAATTGGAATATCAACACAACTCATAATTAAGGCATTATCAAAACTACTAGGTGAAAATTCTAAAACAATAGAAAAACAACTAGCAGAAGTAGGAGATATGGGAGAAATAACACAACAACTCATATCAAATAAGAAACAACAAACATTCTTCAGCATACCACTAACTATTAAAAAAGTTATAGGAAATCTACGAAAGATCGAAACAATCACAGGAAGCAACTCACAAAATAAGAAACTTAATCACATACTTGAACTTTACACATCAGCAAGTGGTGTTGAAGCAAAATATATTACACGTACAATAACAGAACGCTTAAGAATTGGTGTTGGTGAAGGAACATTAGTTGATGCAATAGCACAAGCATATGATATTAAAAAAGAAATAATAGACAATGCCTACATGCTATCAAATGATCTTGGAGAAGTTGCAAAACGTGCACAGATATCACAAAAACAGGTTGAAGAACTTTCAATAACACCAGGAAAACCAATAAAGCCAATGCTTGCACAGCTTAGTGAAGGAATAGAGGAAAGTGTAAAGGAAATTGGTGATGTAATTGTTGAAACAAAATATGATGGAATACGTATACAAATACATCACACTGGTGGTGTAACTAAGCTTTTTACACGTAGACTTGAAAATGTAACAGAAGCACTACCTGAAATTGTAGACTATGTAAATGAGGCAATGCCTGATTGTGACTTTATAATTGAAGGTGAAATTATTGCAACACGTAATAATAAGCCAATTTCATTCCAGCATATACTTCAACGTGTAAAACGTAAATATGACATTGAAGATATGAAAAAGAAAGTTCCACTTAAATTATTTGTATTTGACATACTATACTATAAAGAAGCAACACTTATGCTACCATTGCTTAAAAGACGTAGCTTACTTGAGGATGTAATTAAAACATCAGATGTTGTAGAACTTAGTAGTATGCGACATGTAAAAGGTGATGAATATAAAGATGCAGAAGAGCTCTTTAGATGGTCTATTGAAAACAATCATGAAGGTATTATGATAAAAGAT
The DNA here is from genome assembly GCF_022768985.1 of Methanosphaera sp. NCBI lineage: Archaea > Methanobacteriati > Methanobacteriota > Methanobacteria > Methanobacteriales > Methanobacteriaceae > Methanosphaera > Methanosphaera sp. The sequence goes on from NZ_JALEKL010000011.1 coordinate 65,939, forward strand.
TCAACAAGTCCATATTCTCCTGGTAAACGTGGAAAGAACATGCTTAAATATAAGCCTGTACGTGAAACACTTGACTGTGTAATAATAGGTGCAACATATGGAAAAGGAAAACGTGCAAAATTCTTTGGATCATATCTTCTTGCATTGTATGATACAGATAGTGGTGAATATAAAACACTTGTACATGCAGCAACAGGACTTGATGATGTGATGCTTGAAACACTTACAAAACGTATGTCAAAACTTGTAATAGAACAACATGAACAGACAGTTAAGATAAAACCTGAAGTTATTCTTGAAGTTGCATATAGTGAAATTGTTGAAAGTAGTGAATATGAAGCAGGATATTCATTAAGGTTCCCTGCAATAAAATCTGTTCGTGATGATCTTCGTCTTGATGAAGTTGACACAATTGATAAACTTAAAGCTATTGTTAAGGCAAGCAAAGAATAATTAATACAACCAACCATATATAGTATTACAAAAGATACTTGTTATGAAAGATGAAAAAATATTTAAAATAGCCATAATTACAACAATAATAGGACTTATAGGTCTTATTATTACATCAGGCTATGTTGTAGCACCACAGATAAAAATAAGTGAAATTGACAATACAAAGATTGATTCAGAAGTAGAAATAGATGCAAAAATTACAGATATAAAGATTCTAAAATCAAATACAATGATAATTACACTAGCTGATGAAACATCAACAATAAAGCTTGTAATATTTAATTGCCAAGATTTCAAAGATATGCTTCATAAAAATATGGATGTGACAGTTACAGCAAAAGTAACACTCTATAATGGAGAGCTTGAATTAATACTTCAAAATATGAATGATCTTAAAATAAAATAACCACCCCCCCCAAATCCCCTACATCATTTTCTTTTTTTTATAAAAGCTATTTTAAAAGATAAATATTAAAAATATTATCTATATAGAAAAAATTTTTATTTGAGTTGATTTTAAATTGAATTATAATAATAAAAAATCATTAATTATTCCATCAATTATCTGTTTTCTTGCAGCACTACTAATAAGTGTAAAGTTTAGCTTTCCAATATCATGGGATGTATTCTATCATATTCACATGGCAAAGCTATACCAGGCAAATGGACTTATATTTTGGGATTATCTGACTGTTGCACCAGTTGGACGACTTATAATGTATCCACCATTAATTCACTTGTTTATGGCATTTATATCAAATATTACAACACTTAATGTAGTGAGTGTTACACGATTTCTTCAGCCATTTTTCGGATTTTTCATGATCACATCAATTACATACACATCATATCTTCTTACAGATAAAAGATGTGCATTTTTCACAGGTATACTTTCACTACTTTGTTTTGTTACATTTAACAGAGCAGTAATTACAACACCTGCAACACTTGCAATATCATTTTTCATGCTTTGTTGTAGTTTTTATTTTAAGGCATTTAATGATAAAAATATGAAATATTTACTGATATCTGCAGTACTTTTTGGTATTATTGCAAATCTTCACATGGCTACATTTATAATTACATGTGGTGTTATAGCTCTCTATAGTCTTATAATGATAGTACGTCGAAAAGTATTATATAAGTATCTTGGAGTATTTATGCTCATTGCACTTCCTATTGCTTTTATTTGGTGGGCTTATGTTGAATTAAAGTATGGATTGTTTTTTAAATCAACAGGTGGAAGTTTCATGTTTATTGGTGAATTTCTTGTTAAATACTTTGGTATTATTCCATCAATTCTATTGATTTATGGAACATATTCACTAATAAAAGATAGGTCTGAAACATCAATATTTATACTTATTTGGATGTTATCTGTTGTTGCACTTAGTCAATGTCCACTTATTGGTATTAATACAATATCTATAAGAATTCTTGAAGTTGCAGCATATCCTATGATTATTGTCACAGGAATTGGATTTAGTAAGTTATATGATAAGATAAAAAATGAGAAAAATCATAAAATTATTACATTGCTCTTAATTTGCTATGCATCAATTACATGTATTGTATATGCAGATAGCTATACACCAGATGTTATAGATGATACACAAAATACTACACAGATTCTTCCAAGTGTTGTTCATGAGGTTGTTGATCCTGTAGGTTACTTTCTTAAGCCATCTATTATTACCTCACGATATGGTGATATTTCACTTGCACATTCAAGATATCAGGTGATGGATTGGTTTTTAAATAATACTAATGGAAGTTTATGTGTATGTGAAGATTCAATTATGGATACAATTATTGTTTCAACATCAAATACACCAGTTATTTATGGTGGATTTACAGAATCTATTCCTGATTATGTTACAGATCCTGTTCATATTGTGGGTGGATATTCAACAGCAAGTGAAATTCATGATCTTGGCATTGGATATATACTACTTGATCATAATACTAACACACCAACATATGCAAATGTTGTATATACAAATGAACACTACAAGATATGTACAATAAAGATGGGAGTTTGATAGATTATGAATAAGAAAAATATTATAATTGCAGGTATTATTATTGTTGCATTTGCTCTTATTTGTATGTTAAATCTCTACACAGATTCAATAGATGATGAGGATGATTGTCTTGTTATCTCACTTTGTACAGGTAATATGCGCTCTATTGAATCTGGTGTTAGTGTTTACTGTGCACGTTATCATATGCCACTTGTATTATCAGATAAAACTATTCCTGATCAAATTATGAACTGGCTTCCAGGATATGTTAAGGAAAATAATATTAAAAAAATAATAATTATAGGACCTATTGATGCATCAGAGATAATAAAGCTTGAATCACTTGGTATTAACATAAAACAAGTAAATGATAATAATATTGCATCAATTCTAACTAAAATGGCAAGAAACAATAAGGATATAAAACATGATAGTGTAATTTTCACAGCATCAGATCCACTTGCTGCACATCTTGGAAGTTATATGAATTTGCCTGTTTTTATCACAGCAAATAATTCATCATATAACTCAGCAGATCACCTGGCAGATGAATATAGAGAGTATCTTAAAGATTATAATATTCAAAGTGTAGTTATTGTAGGATCACTTCCTGAATCTCTTAAAGATGACATTAAAAGATTAAATATTTCAATTGATGAAATAACAGGACATGATACACTGGAGTTAAGCTATAATGTAAATAATAAAATTAAAGAGATGGGCTATCTTAACAAATCAAGTAGTGCATATTATGGTTTTTATGGAGAAGTTGCATCGATCATACCTATTGCATATAATAAAAATGCAATGGTAATTGAGGACTCATCAAATATGGCAGGAGCATCAAATTATCTTAAAGAAAACAATATAACTGACATCTACTTTAGCAGGAATTTAAAATCTGACTACATACTAATGGAAGAAGAAGACTATATTTCAGATAGTATAATAAAAGAACTACAAGATAACAACTTTAACATAAAAACATTTACAAAACAAAGAACACTAGATGAAGCAACAGGACTCTATGATGTACGTATAACATCAGCACAAATAATGGAAAACATAAACCAAAATATGCAAAAATATGACAAAACACCACAAAAATGTGACATGCCACCATTAATATCAATGCTAAATAACAACACTACAACATGGCAAGATTCAAACAATATAACATGCAACATAACACAAAACAATACAACAACATATACAATGAAGTGGAGCACAATACATCCATACACATTTACAAAAATCAATGATACATACATTCATGCAACAACAAATACAGGCTATGAATATGACTGGATATATACTGGAAATAATACATACAATTGTATCTATAAACTAAATAATACACAATATCACACAACAAGATGGACACAACAAGACAACAAGTGGATTGAAACTCAGGATAATACAACATACACCTGGTATTATAATAATGAAACTGGATGGAGTTGTTGTGATGAAAATAATACAATAATCTATGAAATTATAAAAAAATAGATAATATCCAAAAATCATAAAATAAATATATAATATAAAAATTTTTTAATCTAAGGAGAACACGATATGAAACAACTATTTGGAACATTTGGAGTAAGACGTGTTGCAAACACAGTACTTACACCTGAATTTGCATCAGAAATTGCAGCAGCATACGGTACAAAAGTTAAAGGAACAATAGCAGTAGGATCAGATCCAAGAACATCATCTGAAATGATAAAACATTCAGTAACAGCAGGACTACTTTCTGTTGGATGTGACGTTGTAGATCTTGGAACACTACCAACACCAGCACTACAATATGGAGTACGTAAATACTATGATGGTGGAATAATGATAACAGCATCACACAACCCACCAAAATACAATGGACTTAAACTTCTTGATGCAGATGGAATAGGAACACCAGATGATCTTGAAGAAGAAATAGAAGAAATCTACTTTGGAAAAAAACAACAACGTGTAACATGGGATAAAATAGGAAAAGCATACAAAGCAAATATTATCGATGAATACATAGATGAAGTACTCAAAAGAGTTGATACACAGGCAATACGAGATGCAAATCTTAAAGTTGTTGTAGATTGTGGATCAGGTGCTGCATGTGATACAACACCATACATTGTACGCAAACTTGGATGTGAACTTACAACACTAAACTGTCAACCAGATGGTGCATTCCCAGGACGTAATCCTGAACCTACAGAAGACAACCTTACAGATCTAATATCTGTTGTAAAAGCAACAGGTGCAGATATTGCATTTGCACACGATGGAGATGCAGATAGAACAATATGTATAGATGAAAAAGGACAATTTGTATTTGGAGATAAATCATTTGCACTAGTTGAAAAAGCAATGCTAGAAAAAAACAACGGTGGAAAGATCGTTACAACAGTTGCAACAAGTAATGCAATAGCAGATATTGCACGCCAAAATAATGGTGAAATTATCCTTACAAAAGTTGGAGATCTAGTAGTTGCACGTAAACTTAAAGATGTAGATGGTCTCTTTGGTGGAGAAGAAAATGGTGGACTTATCTTCCCAGACTTTGTATATGGACGTGACAGTGGACTTGCAACAGCTATGATACTTGAAATTGTAGCAAAAACAGGAAAACCATTATCACAACTAATAGATGAGCTTCCAACATACTACTCAGAGAAAAGAAAAGTTGAATGTGCAGATGATAAAAAAGCATACGTTGCAGAAAAGATTCTTGAAGAAACAACAGACTATGAAGTTGACACAACAGATGGTGTAAAAATTATAAATGATAAAGGATGGGTAATTATCAGACCATCAGGTACAGAGCCAATATATAGATGTTTCTCTGAGGCAAAAACACCAGAGGATGCAGAAGAACTTGTTGAATGGGGAATGAATCTTATAAATAAATATCTAGATTAGATGTTTCATAAACTCCTTTTTTCTTTTCTTTCCTAATTTTTTTAAATTAAATTAATTTATGTTAATCTTACCTTTTTTATAACATGTTCAATATATATTAATACACTTAACATTAACATTATAACTTTATAAAATTTATCAAATTATAATTACTAAATTAACAATTTTTACAATTTAATAGGTGAACATTTTTAAGGTGGAATTTAAGATGACAATCATTCAAAAAGAAATAGCAAGTCGTGTAAAAGACATGAGAGAAGTATGTGAAATGAGTGTACAACAACTAGCAAAAAAACTTGACGTTGACACAGAAACATACATGCAATATGAATCAGGAGATGTTGATATACCAGCAAGTATATTATATGAAATATCAATCATCTTCAATGTAGATACAAGCCTACTTTTAACTGGTGAAGATACAAGAATGAGCAGCTTTGCTGTTACACGTAAAGATAAAGGTGTACGAGTTGACAGACGTGAAGCATACGACTATGAACTTCTTGCATCAAACTTTACACATAAGGCAATGGAGCCATTCATTGTAACTGTAATGCCACGTAATGACAACTACATTCCAGAGCCAAACTATCATAAAGGTCATGAATTTGTATATGTAATTGAAGGACAACTTAGAATATACATAAAAGACAATGTAATTGACCTTAATGAGGGTGACTCAATATACTTTGATTCTGTAAATAAACATTCAATGGTAGCAATAGGAGAAAAAAGAGCGAAGTTTCTCGATGTATTAAAAGGTGAATAAATTTGACATCATTAGTAAATAAATATGCAAATAGACTAGAATTTGAATCATATGAAGATTTCTATGAAAACTTTGAAATTAATGTACCAGAAAACTTTAATTTCGCATATGATATTGTGGATGAATATGCAAAAATAGACCCAGAAAAAGTTGCACTTAAATGGTGTGATCCAAATGAGGAAAAAACATTTACATTTGCAGATCTTAAACGTATGAGTGATAAAGCTGCAAACTTCTTCACATCAATCGGTGTAAAAAGAGGAGATCGTGTACTTCTCACACTTAAAAGTCAGTATGACTTCTGGTATTGTATAGTAGCACTTCATAAAATCAAGGCAATTGCAATACCTGCAACACACATGCTTAAACCTGAAGATATAGAATATCGTATAGGACATGCAGGAATTAATACTGTTGTTACAATACGTGGTGAAGGTGTACCTGAAAGATATGCTCAAGTTGAAAAAGATATGGGTATTGAAATAAACAAGGTATATGCAGGTGATGAACCAATGGAAGGATGGTATGACTTACGCTCTGAGGTTGAAAAAGCATCAGAAGACTTCCAAAGACCAGATTATGAGAATGATTCAGCAGAAGATATATCAGTACTTTTCTTTTCATCAGGATCAACAGGTCAGCCTAAAATGATTGAACACAGCTTTGGCTATCCTCTTGCACACATTGTAACATCATACTTCTGGCATCAAGTTGTAGAAGATGGACTTCACTACACAATAGCTGATACTGGATGGGGTAAAGCATTATGGGGTGAAATCTATGGATCATGGATTTGTGGATCAGGAATCTACATCTATGACTATGAAAGATTCCATGCATTTGATGTTCTATCACGTGCACTTGACCATAAAATTACAACACTTTGTTGTCCACCTACAATGTATAGGTTATTTATTAAAGATGGAGATCTTGAAAGTCTTGACTACTCATCACTACAGCATGTAACAACAGCTGGTGAACCATTAAATGATGAAGTATACTATAAATTTAAAGAACTTACAAATCTTGAAATAAAAGAAGCATATGGACAGACAGAAACTGTAGCTACAATTGCAAACTTCCCAGGTATTGATGTTAAACTTGGATCTATGGGAAAACCTGCACCACTTTTTGACATAAAACTTATCGACCTTGACGGTAATGAGGTAGATGTAGGACAAGAGGGTGAAATTGTAATTGATATTTCAAATGGATATCCACTTGGTCTTTTTAAAGGATACTACAACAACCCTGAAAAAACACAAGAAGCAATAAATGAGGGAATTTATCATACTGGTGATTCTGCATGGATTGATGAGGAAGGATACTACTGGTATAAAGGACGTGTTGATGATGTTATTAAAAGTTCAGGATATAAAATAGGTCCTTTTGAAGTTGAAAGTGCTCTTCTTTCACATGATGCTGTACTTGACTGTGCTGTAACAGGTATTCCTGATGATATTCGTGGACAGATTGTAAAAGCATCAATTGTACTAAATAAGGGATATGAACCATCAGATGAACTTACACGTGACATTCAAAATCACGTAAAAAGTGTAACAGCTCCATATAAATATCCAAGAGCTGTAGCTTATGTTGATTCTCTTCCTAAGACAATTAGTGGAAAAATCATGAGAAAGAAAATTAGACTTGAAGATGAAGAAAAACTTAAAAAATAAACTCCCCAATTTTTATCCTTTTTTTTTACTTTTTTTAGAGAATTTTTAGAAAATTTTTAGATTAAATATATTAAAAAAAATAGATGGGTGTGGAAGGATACTCTAAAATTTAGAGTTCTTTTGCTGCAACTTTTACATCTTTCATGATTTCTGCTTCATTTATTGTTTGAAGCTCTTTGTCTTGAAGAAGTATTTTACCATCACAAATTACTGTATTTACATCATTTAATGATGAATAGATAATATTACTCATTACATCTATCATTGGAACCATATGTGGAACATTTGCATCAATAAGCATAATATCTGCAAGTTTTCCTTCTTTTATTTCACCAGAATTTATGCCAAGTGCATTTGCTGCATTTACTGTTGCCATGTCAAATACTTCTTTTGTATTTGCAACTTTAGGATCTAGTGTATCTACCTTTTGAAGTAGTGCTGTTAGTTTCATTTCACTAAACATGTCTAGGTTATTATTTGATGCTACTCCATCTGTTCCTATTGTTACATTAACACCACCCTCTAAGTATTTTGCAACAGGTGCAATTCCTGATGCTAATTTCATATTACTTGATGGATTGTGTGATATTGTAACACCACGTTGTGCAAGTGTTTTTATTTCATCATCTGTTGTCCATACACCATGTGCTGCAATCATATCACTACTTAATGCATTGAGACTATCAAGATATTCAAATGGTGTCATACCATGTTGGTCTTTTATCATCTCTACTTCATCTTTTGTTTCTGCAACGTGAATGTGAAGTTTTACATTGTTATCTTTTGCAAGTTTTGCTGCATCTGATATTAATTCTCCTGAACATGTATTTGGTGCATGTGGTGTTACTGCAACTTTTATACGTCCATCTGCTGTGTTGTGTGTTGAGTCTATGAGTTTTTTTGCTTCTTTTAGTTCTTGTTTTCTTTTTTCATCATCAAATAGGTCAATCATTCCATATCCTAGTGTTGCACGCATTCCTACTTCATCTGTTGCTTTTGCAGTTTGTTCCATGTTAAAGTACATGTCATTAAACATTACTGTTCCTGTTTTTATCATTTCTGCCATTGCAAGTTTTGATCCTGCATATACTAGTTCATCTGTAAGATTTGCCTCACGTGGCCAGATGTAGTTATTTAGCCAGTCTTGAAGATCTACATCTCCACCTACTCCACGAAGTAGTGTCATTGCAACGTGGGTGTGTGTATTTATTAGTGCTGGTGCTGCAATTTTATCTGATGCATCAATTACTACTTCTGCATCTCCATTTTCTAGGTTTGTTCCTACTTCTTGTATTTTATTGTCAACTATTAGTATTGACTGTTTTTTTATTTCATCTGCTATTGTTATAGGATCTTTTATTAGTATTGATGTTGTTTCTGTCATTGTATTATTTCCCTTTAAATATTTTTTTTTAATTATATAGTATTTTTATTGCTTTTGATAGATTAAATTATTTAAAATACGTACTTTTACGTACATTTTGTGGTGTATTATTTTTTATTTAAATAAATCTTAAATAATATGTTATACTAATATATTAATCAACAAAATAATGGAGTGAAAATATATGAATTATAACCCACCATCAGATGTTATTATTTATGACACCACTCTTAGAGATGGTGAACAAACACCTGGTGTTACGATAACAACTGATGAAAAAATTACAATCGCAGAAAAATTAGACAAACTTGGAGTAGATGTTATCGAATTGGGTTTTCCAGCAGCATCACCTGGTGAGCAGGAAACATTCAAGCAAGTAGCAAAACTCGGATTTACATCAAAAATAAGTGGACTTGCACGTGCATTAAAGCCAGATATAGATAAGGCAATAGATGCTGATGCTGATTATATTCACACATTTATAGGAACATCACCACTTCACAGAGACTATAAACTTAAAAAATCTAAAGAAGAAATTCTAACACTTGCTGTTGATGCAGTAGATTATATTAAAGATCATGGATTAATTGCTGAATTTTCATGTGAAGATGCAACAAGAACAGAACTTGACTACTTACTTGAAGTTTATGGTGCTGTAGAAGAAGCTAAAGTTGATAAGATCAATGTTCCTGATACTGTTGGAGTTACAATTCCAAGAAAAATGAATGAACTTATTGGTAATATTTATGAAAATATCAATGTACCTATAAGTGTTCACTGTCACAATGACTTTGGTCTTGCTGTTGCAAATACACTTGCAGCAATTGAAGCTGGAGCAAAACAGGCACAATGTACAATTAATGGTCTTGGTGAAAGAGCAGGAAATGCTTCACTTGAAGAAATTGTTATGGCACTTGATAAGTCATATGATATTAAAACAAACATCAATGCACCACTTCTTGTAAATACATCAGAAACAGTATCAAGAATTACAGGTGTAAAAATGCCACCTAATAAAGCTATTGTTGGTGAAAATGCATTTGCACACGAAGCTGGTATACATGTTCAGGGAATTCTTGAAAATAGTCAAACATATGAAGCCCTAAAACCTGAAGAAGTAGGTCATAAAAGACGTATAGTTCTTGGTAAACTTACAGGTGCTAATGCTGTACATGCAAAACTTGAAGAATATAACATTAATCTTTCAGATGAACAGTTTGATCAACTTTTCAGTAAAATCAAAGCTCTTGGTGATGCTGGTAAAGTTATCACAGATATTGATTTCAGATCAATTGCTGAGGCTATCCAGGGAAGACCTACAGATGAACGTATTAAACTTCTCGGTATTAGTGTAATGACAGGAGATAATACTATTCCTACAGCTACTGTACAACTTGACCTTGATGGTGAAGTTAAATATCGTGCTGAAACTGGTGTAGGTCCTGTTGATGCTGCTCTTAAAGCAATTCAATCACTTGTAAAAGAAATTGTAAATATTTCTCTTGAAGAATATCATATTGAAGCTATTACTGGTGGAACAAATGCTCTTGCTGAAGTATTTGTAATTACTGTAGATGAAGATGGTAATAAAGCTACTGGACGTTCAACTCATGAAGATATTGTAAATGCAAGTATTGATGCAATTATTTCATCAATTAATAAGCTTTTAATGCTTAGAAAAGAATAAGTTAAAAACATCTTATTTGTTTATATAGATAACATTAAATATATAAAAAAATAAAATGTAGAGTAGAACTATAAAATATTTCGATTATAGTTTATTTTTTACGGAGGCAAAATAATGGCAGAAGAAAATATCGTATACATTGGAAACAAACCAGTAATGAACTATGTATTAGCTGTAGTAACACAAATGAACAGCGGAGTAACAGAAGTAATATTAAAAGCAAGAGGAAGAGCTATCAGCAGAGCTGTAGATGTAGCTGAAATTGTAAGAAACAGATTTATTTCAGATGTTGATGTAGAAAGCATCGACATAAGCACAGAAGAAATTGTTGGAAACGAAGGAACCTCCTCCAACGTATCAGCAATCGAAATAAAATTAAGTAAATAGATTTATATAAATACTATTTAAAGAGGTAAGATAAGTTTTTAGACTACAAACTAGTTTTTAAAAATTTATCTTCACAATTTATTTTTTTTTAAATTAAAAATTTCCTACTTTTTTTGAATATAATTAACTAACTTTTTTTTGATTAATTTAAGTAACTACTAACCTTTTTTTTAAGAAATAGAATTTTATTTTTACATAAACTAGTTTTTATAAAAAAAAGAAAAAAATTAAAAGAAGTGGAGGTTAAGTAAACTTTTTTTTTAATCTCTGAAATTTGTATTAATTTTTTTTAGGTATTTTTTTTTATTGTTTTTTACCTTTCATGACTTTTCTTATAACAGCTGCTGCTGCAATAATTACAACTATTGCAACTACATAGTATGCTGTATATGGACTAAGTGGTGCTGCTTTTTCATCTGTATCAATTGAATATACATTACCATCATCTGCTGCTACAAATAATGATCCACCACTAGTTACAGGTGACATCATTGAACCTGAAACATTTGGTAAATATCCAGGATTAAATGACCATGTACCTTCTCCTGTAAATTTATTGAATATTTCAACACTACCTGATGTTGTTGATACTGCAATATTATTACCAAATATTGATGGTGTTGAATTTACCTCAGATGCTATTGTTTTATTCCACTTTTTAAGTCCATCTCTCATATCAAGTGCAAGTAAGTCTCCATCTTCTGTACCAACATAGAGTGTTGATTGTCTTTGATCAAGTGATGGTGATGATGAAACTGAAGAACCTGCATTGTATTCCCATACTTCTGCACCATTTTGTGCATCAAGAGCATATACTTGGCTGTCATCTGATCCTACATATACTTTAGAGTCCCATATTGCAGGGGATGATTTTATGTCATCACCAGTTGTGAATTTCCATTTTAATGATCCATCATTGATATTTATTGCATATACATTATCATCATCAGATCCTACATAGAGTGTGTCACCATCAATTGTTGGTGCTGATTGTACTGAATCATCTGTATGATATTTCCATTTTAATGTTCCATCGTTACGACTTATTGCATATACATATCCATCATCTGATCCAAAGTAGATGTTTTCATCATCTGATGCTGCTGATGATCTGATACTTCCATCTGCTTTAAATTTCCAGTTTAATGATCCGGAATTTGCATTATTTGAATACATATATCCATTGTCACTTCCTACATATACAGTGTCACCTACAACACATGGTGTTGAATATATTGATGAACCTGTATCATATGACCATGTTGTATTTCCATCTTTTGCACTTAGAGCATAAAGTGTTCCTTTTTCTGTTCCTACATATATTTTATCTGAACTTAGTGCTGCTGGTGATTTTACAGCTCCATCTAGTGTTACAGTCCACTGGCTTGTTGAATATGATGTATCCTGGTTAACATATCCTGTGTGTCTTGGATTGTTTTGGAACATTGGCCATTCTGTAGCTGCTGCTGTTGAAACTGTAGCTAAAAGTAAGCATGCAATAAGTAATCCTATTGTTAATTTTTTACTATTTAGTTTCATAATAATTCTCCTCATATCCTAAATATCTCTGTTGAATCTAGCTACACCAATTATGAAAAATACTAGTCCAAATGCAAGTAGTATAACAAGATCTAGTGTTATATCTCCAAGTCCTCCACCTTGTATCATTATTGTTCTAAATGCATCGTTTGCATATGTTAGTGGTAGGAATTGTGCAATTTCTTGAAGTATAGGTGGCATTGTTTGTGTTGGGAAGAATACTCCACATATAAACATCATTGGCATTGCAATTGGCATTACTATTTGTATGTAGTCTTCTTGTGTTCTTGCAGTTGATGAGAACATCATACCAAATCCTACAAAACAAAATAGTGATACAAGTATTACTATAAATAGTAAAATATAGCTTCCCTTAATTGTTGCATTAAATAATATTATTGCTGATAATATTAATATTACTGCACTTATTAGTTGTCTTATTACTTGTGATGTTATTTTTCCTGCAAGTACTGATGAGATACTTGTTGGTGTCATAAATAGACGTGCAAGTTCTCCACGTTCACGTTCTCCTGCAATGGTATTTCCCATTGTCATCATTGAGGACATAAACATTGACATTGCAAGTACACCAGGAAGTAAGAAGTCTATGTAGTCAATATCTCCAAAGATTTTATTTACTTGAAGTTTTATTGTTTGTGCTGTTTGTTGTAATGCATTAGGTTCTGCTGTATTTGCTGCTACTTGTTGTGTTCCAATTTTCTCAGAAAGTGATGCAAATATTTGCTGTGTTGTTGGTACAAGTGTTTGCGTTGTCAGCTGATCTGATGAGTCAATATATAACACTGCATTTTTATTGTCACTCTCTTCAAAGTTACTTGATAGTATTATTGCTGCTTTATATTTTCCATTATCTACATCTTCTTTTGCCTTATCGGCATCTGAAGTTATCTCTTTTATATCATATGTTTGGTCAGATTTTAGTGCATTGATTACTTGATCTGTAACATCTCCTGTTGATTGTTTTACAACTACAACTGGAGTATTTTCTACACTTCCACCCATTCCCCATCCACATAATGCTACCATGAGTATTGGGAAAAGTAGTATGGACATGAAGTGAACTTTGTGTCTCCATAGTGTTAGTAGATCTTTTTTAATCATCCACTTTACTTTTTTAATTTCCATCTTTAATTTCGCCCCGTTTTTTAGCAGTTATAGCTACAAATACATCTTCTAGTGTTGGATCATTTGTTTTAATTGAAGCAATATTTCCACCATTTGATAGTATGGTTGTTATTACATAGTTTACTGCAGTTTCTGACCGTTTAAGTCCTATATTTAAACGTCCATTTCCCTTATTTTCTACATGTTTTACTATGTCAAGATCATTTATTGCATCTATCATTTCATCAGTAATATTTGATACCATCACTGTTACTTCTTCATTTTCATCAGTTAATGATGCTTTAAGTTCACTGATTTGTTCTAGATTTTCTTCTGTTGCTTCTTGTTTTTGAAGTTCTGCTATTGTTTGTTTGATTCTGTTGTTGTTTTCTTCACGGTTTTGTAGTAGGTGATCTTTTAGTCCTTGTGGTGTATCATGTGCTACTACTTTTCCACTGTTAATGATATTTATTGAATCACAGATTTTATCTACTTCATACATGTCGTGTGAACATAGAATTATTGTATTTCCATTATCATTTAACTCTACCATTAGATCCCATAGTGTTCTTTTGGTAGTTGGATCTAGTCCTACTGTTGGTTCATCAAGAAATAGTAGCTCTGGGTTATGTATAAGACTTGCAACTACTGATGTTTTCTGTTGCATTCCACCTGATAGGTTGCGGACATATTTATCTTGTGCATAGCTTATATCTACTAAGTCTAGTAGGTCATCTATTTTTTTATCTTTTATTCTTTGATCTACATTGTAGAAGTCTGCACATAGTTCTACATTTTCTCGTACTGTTAGATCGTTATATAAACTTACCTTTTGTGGTACCATTCCTATTTTTTTTCTTACCTCATCAGGATGTGTTGTTACATCAAAACCTGCAACTTTTGCTTCTCCTGAGGTTTTTGGAATTAGGCATGTTAACATTTTAATTGATGTTGTTTTTCCAGCTCCATTTGGTCCTAGAATTCCACCAATTGTTCCTTTTTCTATGAATAAGTTTAGATTATCTACTGCTCTAAAATCTCCATATTGTTTTACTAAGTCGTGTGTTTCTATTGCATATTTCAATATTCCACCCCCTTATTTTTAAAATTGTCTTCATCAAAGATCATATCTTCTACAAACATTAGCATTATATTTTCTTCAGGATCATCACGTATTAATCTTTTTATTGATTCAAGTGCGAGTAGTCCTTCTTCTGTTATGCTGTAAACTTTTACTTTCTTTTTACCATTTAATTCTTCTTCACTTTTTATTAAGCCATCTTCTTGTAGCTTGTGAAGTATTGGATAGATTGTACTTCCATGAATTTTACTTTTTTTATGTATTGAGGATGTTGCCTCATTAAGTAATGATATTAATGCATATCCATGGATTTTATGTTTACTTATTATCCAGAGTATGAATACATTTCTAACTCCTTTTAATAATGAGAATAGAAATTTATCTTGATTAAGATTTGAAACTTCAGAGATGTTTTTTTCATCTTCTTGCACTGATTTAACCCCTCTAAAATTTTATTTTTTGATTAAATAATTAAATTAGTATTATGATTAATTATCTTTTTTTATTTTAAGTACAAAATAATATATGTATAATTTCTTATATATAATTTAATTTATATAACAAATTTCTTCTATAAAAATTAAGTTAATTTTACACACCTATCTATAAAAATTTACTAAAAAACAAGATTCATAAAATAATATATTTTAAGGAAAATAAAAATTAAAAACAAGCAAAAAAAAGATAAAAGGTTTATTATGACATCTAAAGTATTTTATATGAAAACTACAAAACAAAGTCCTGATGATATGAAAAGAGATTCTATTGAAAAATTACTCAGCCAAATTAATGACACTGATATTTTTAGAAAAGATGAAAATATAGCAGTTAAAGTAAATCTGGCAGATGTGAAAAATAAAGGATGTACAGATCCAATATATGTAGAAAAGCTAGTTGAAATTCTTAAAAGTTACGATACAAACACACATTTAATCGACTCAAAACCATTATATCAACTAGATGAATGTGAAAAATACACATATGAAAATATAGATGTATGTCAACACATACTAAATGATAGTGAAATTAAAAAAGTAGATGTTGATGGTGAAATAATAAAAACTGCAAAACTATCAAAACAAATACATAACAGTGATAAAATCATCACACTCACACAATTTAAGCCACATCACATCTGTGGAATTGCAGGTGCAATAAAAAATATGGCAATAGATACAGCAGTAAAATCAGGAAAAATAGAACAATACAGACAAGCTGCACCTTTCATATCAAAAATAGGATGTCTTGCATGTAAAGTATGTATAAATGAATGTCCACAAAAGGCAGTAGAATTAAATTCAATAGCACAGATAAACTACACAAAATGTATAGCATGTAACTTATGTGTACGCATATGTCCAAAAGATACAGTGAAAATTAACAGAATCAAATCAGACTTCATAAACAAGGCAATATGTGAATATGCAAAAGCTGCAACAGAAAACAGAAAAAATGATATAATATACATAAACTTCCTTGATGATATAAAAGCAGACTATGAAGATACAAAACAAGATGATGCAAATGAAAAACTATCAGATGACATAGCAATACTAATAAGTAACGATCCTGTTGCAATAGATCAGGCAAGCTATGACATGCTAAATGATGCAATTGGTGAGGATATTGTTGAAAAACTATGGAGAATCATAGATGCACAGATGCAACTTAACTATGCAGATAGCATTAATGTAGGATGTAAAGACTATGAACTAGTTGAAATAAAATAAGCTATATTATTTTATAAAAAAAGATATAGAATTATAAATATTCTTTAGTTAAAAAAAAATATTCAGAGAGATAATCAAAATGAAACAAATCGAAGAGATTAATGAAAAACTAGCTAAAAATAACTACATATCAAACGACCAAATTGATACAATTCTCTTTCTTGCACAAACACTAAAAAAACCAATTCTAGTTGAAGGACCACCAGGAACAGGTAAAACAGAACTTGCAAAGAAGATTGCTGAAAGTTTTGATCGTGACTTTTTCAGAATTCAGTGTTATGAGGGAATTACATACGAACAAATTGTAGGAGAATGGAACTACCAGAAACAATTACTATATCTTGAAGCTGCACGTGAGAAAAAAGAGGATATGACAATATTTTCTAATGAATTTTTCATAAAAAGACCACTTCTCACAGCATTTAGTAATGAAAAACCATCAGTTCTTCTTATTGATGAAATTGACAAAGCAGATGAAGAACTTGAAAGTTTCCTTCTTCAAGCACTTGGAGAACAAGAAATTACAGTAAATGATCTTGACACATTTAAACTTAAAAACGATATTATTGTTGTGTTAACATCAAATGCACAGAGAAACCTACTTGATGAAACAAAAGATAGATGTTTATACTTATATCTTGACTATCCTGACTTTGAACGTGAAGTTGAAATTGTAAAAAGAATTATTCCACAAACAAAAGAAGGATTTGTAGAAGAGATGGTTGATAAAACTCAGAAAATAAGAAAACTTGAACTATCAAAAAAACCATCTGTAAGAGCAACAGTTGACTGGGTAGAATCATTAATTGCACTTGGTGAGGTACCACCTACACGTGATGCACTTGAAAATACATTGAATGTTGTTGCTAAAAATCAGGAAGATAAAGAAAAAATTATTAATGAAATATTAAATAAGATCTAAAAAAAACTTCACCTTCACTTTTTACTTTTTTTTAATTATTTTTTAATATAATATCTATTACCTCACCTATTGAATCTATTTTATAGTCTACAGATTTTAGTAGATATTCTGGAAGTTCTTCTTTTTGTTCAACTGTAAGTATTGATGTATCAGAACTCTTTAGTGCTAGTTCATCGTTTGTATTGTTTCCTACCATGTAAACATAGTTTCCCTGATTTTGTAGTGTTTCTACTATTTGTTTTTTTATTTCACGATTTGCTGTATCATATACATTTTCAGGATTTACTCCTAGTATTTGTGCTATCTTATTTAGTGATTGTTTATTATCACCTGATGCTATGTATACTTCATATGAATTTTCATTTAGAGTATTTATTGTATTTTTTGTTTCATTAAAAAATACTCCTCCTGCTGTATATACATATTCTATTACACCATTAGTTGTATCTATTATTATTGCTGATCCACTGCATATTTCTATGTCATATTTTCTAATTAGTGCTTTTGCTGTTGTTGTTATTTGGCTTATTTTTGTTGTGTCATTTTCTAGTTTTTCTATTAGTTGTTGTTTTTCAATAGATTTTTGTGAGTAGCTTATTTCAAATTTTTCAGGATTTTCTTTCATGTACTCTGCTATTGTTTTATCATGTTTTATTAGTTCTTTTGTTGGCTGTTGCATTACAACAATTATTCTTCCAGGTTTTTCATTAGCTATACCTATAGTGTTTGTTTCATAAAATATATTTGATGTTTCAAGTTGTTTTATTGCAGTTACACGTCTAAGTAAAGTTCCAGCATTGTCAAATACTACGCATTTCATAAGTCATTACTTCCATTATTTTAAAGATAAAAATTTTTTGTACTAAATATTTAATTTTAATTTCAGAAAAAAGAGTGAATAATTCATAGTTAAGAGAAAGAGATTGAAGTTATATTAAAAAAAAGAAAGAAAAGGAATTTTGGTACTTATAATGTACTTGCATCAATTCCTTCTGTATAAAGCATTTTGTTGTAGTCAAATACTTTAGTTGGACAAATTCTTTCACATCTAAGACATGCACTACCATTACATAAATCAGAACGTATAGTTACTTCTTTATCTACAATAACAAGTGCTTTTTCTGGACATTCATTTACACATACTTGGCATGATGTACATTCATCAAATGTAGCTGTGAGTTTTGTACCTACTTCTTCAATAATTGAAAGACCATTTACACCAAGATCAGGGATATCACTGTCAAATACTTTATGTATATCTGGTTCTTCTTCAATTTCTGGTAAGTTACCGTATCCATAGGATTCTAACCATTCATCATATTTCCAAAGTGGCATGTTTTGTTCACAAAATGCAAGTTCAAGTCCATATATTTTTTCAAATATTTCAGATGTTGCAAGTGTAATATGGTTTCCACGCATTCCATCTGCAACTTCTTGTAATTCATCAAGAAGTTCTGGATTTTCTACAATATCACGTGCCATGAGAAGTGATGTGTTACCTATCTGGTAGATATCATATGAACATGCAGGGATTTGACCTACAGCTAATGATTTAAGTGGATCTACATAGAATCCTGAAGCTCCTGCCATGTAAACAGCATCAATATCTTCAAGATCAATATCTGCTTCTACACATAATGTAATGTGTGCTGCACGGAATGCTCCTAATGCTTTTCCAATTTCTGTTAAATCTTTTTCAGATAAGTAAATTCCATCTTGTAAGTTAATTTTCTGGTTTGGTGTATTAATTGTAGGTATTGAAATTACTCCTTGTTCTGTACCTACACTGTATGCTGATATTACACCAGTACCTGTAATACCTGTAGCTTTTGTGTCAACTTCTGCTTCTTTAACAGTTTCTCCTGTTTTAATGTCAACTGTGTCACAGTCATCTACTTTAAGATCAGCATTTAATACTTCATTAACCCAGTTATCTCCATCAGGTTTTATGTCACAGATTGCACCAGGGGATGCAAGCATACCACATTCAATTGCTTGTCCTTCCATAGCAGGTCCTGCTGCTGCAGAACATGAAAAGATTTCTCCATCAATTACAAGTGCAATTTCAGCGTTTGTACCGAAATCTGATACAAGGTAAATTCCTTCTTTATCAACAACACCAGATTTTACGAGCATAGCAAGTGCATCTGCCCCAATTTCGTGTTTTATTGATGGTGGTATGTATACTTCTGCATCAGGGTTAATTTCTAAATCTACATCTGCAGGTTTTACAATTTGTGCATTTCTTTTAGGAGGTTCAATATTTAATCTTTCCATTGCATTGGTTCCCCAGTATGCAAGATCTCTTATTTCTATGTTTTGGAATAAGGATAATTGTATAGGGTTTCCACATACAGCAAATCTTGTAATTTTAGATTTATCTACTCCTAGTTGATCTACTACTTTATTTACAGCTTCAATTAAAACTTGGTGTGCTTCTTCTCTTCCTACATTTACAGCGAAGTGAAGATGATCCATTACATTTGCACCAGGTATTGGATGTCTAAGTGTTACTGTTGTTCCTATTGTTGAGTTATCTTCAACATTTAAAGCTTGAGCACGAATACCACTTGTTCCGATATCCATTGCTATTGCATATTCTTCTGCCATTTTATCATCACCTAATTACTAATTTTCTAGAAAAAAAAATATAAATTCATTCTATTTTAATTTGATATTTTCTTAATTAATAAAATATTTCTTTTAATATCATATAAATTTAGTTAATATTTTAGATTAAATAACAGTGTTATAAAAGAAAAAATTCATAAAAATACGTGAAAATTGATAAAAATAGTAATTTAGTTATAATAATTTGAAAAAAAGCTTAATTTAAAATAAGAAGTAATTTCAGATAGTTTAAAAAATTTAAAAAAAATAAAAATTAGAAGAGTTTAAACAACTCTTCTTTAGTTTCCTAAAAACAATTAAAATTATAGGTAAACAATTTATCCAATCTAGGAGTATGCAGCTACGTATTCTCCTACAATGTCGGAGTATTCGTTTCTGATATCTTCCCAGGTTTTACCATCGTCTACAATTGCGTCTGCAAGTTTAGGTACGTGGTATGCTTCTACACCGTAGAATGTTTGTGGTGATTCTTCTACGAAGTCACGACGTACAGCTCCTCCACCACATCCAACAGGTGTATCGATTCCTGCTTCTTGTAATGCTGCTACAATTTTACCGAATTCGGTCATTGTTGTTGTCATTAATGCTGTTGCTGTCATTAATACAGGTTTGTGTTCTTGTGCTTGTTTTACTACTTCTAATGTAGGAACGTCACGACCTAAATCGATTGCACCGTATCCGTTTGCGTTTAAGAACATAACGATAAGGTTTTTACCGATGTCGTGTGGGTCTCCTTCTACAGCAAAGGTCATTACAGGAGCTTTTGTATCGGATTTGTGTCCGAGTTTTGCTTCACAAAGTGCTACTCCACTCATCATTGCATCTCCTGCAAGCATGAGATCAGGTAAGAAGAATTCACCTTTGGTGTATAATGCACTTACACCATCCATACCTTTCATTAAAGCGTTGTTAATGAGGTCGATTGGGTCTTCTCCAGCTTCTAAAGCTTCTGCTACTTTAGCATCACATGCTTCTTTGTCTCCGTAGAGTACTGTTAATGCTAAGTCTCTTTTTACTCCTTCTTCTTTTGGTAAGATTTCTACAACTTCTGGGTCGTCTTCAGGTTTGAGAGCTGGACCTTCAATTTTTACATTGTATCTTATAGCAATATCTTCGTATCCGTTTCCTTCATCGAATATTGCATCATATTTAAATAATGGACTGTCAGACATAATTTTACACTTCCTAATAAATATCTAAACTTATAACTCATACTGTGATGGGTCGTGTTCTTTTACTTTTCTTCCGTAACGTTTAATACATGCTTTTGCAAATTTATCTTGATCTTCTGGTAATTGTTCAATTGTTTTTTGTGCTGAATCTAAGCTGTCTCTTTCGAATCTTGTTAAGTACATTCTTTTTGCGTCTACAGCTTCGTTCATAATTGCACATGCTTCAAGAGCTGCTGCACGTGCTCTGAGGTAGATGTCTTCTCCATCTGCTACAATTGCTTCACCAATTCTGTAAGCGTTATCGTAAGCAAGTATAAGTGCTTGAGGGTCTCGGTATTTATCTGCTAATGTGTACATATCTCTTAGGTCTTTTTCTTTACCCATTTTTGTAGCTGTGTTCATTAAAGCACATTCGTATCCGAGTGATTGTAACCATACACCTGTTGTTGGTCCACCCATTTCTTCTCTGTTGTATACAGATTCGTTACTCCAACAGTCTACTACTGCTGCTGCTAAGTTACCCATTAAGTCTGAGTGAGCACATGTTGCGTTTTTACCTTCTGCACATACTGGAATACCACCGATTGCTTTTACAATAGGGTTTTCGTATCCACAGTCTTTTGTAGGTCCTGTTGCACCACATTCAACTGCTACAAGGCTTCTTGCTCCTGCAATACCTCTTGCAATTGCTGCAAGTGTGTGTGATACGTTTTTGGAGGTTAATCCTCCACCTAAGAACATTGCGGTGTTAGCTTGTGCACAGTCTGTGTCTCCACCAGGTACACAGTAGTCGTATTTGCTTGCTACATCTACGATTTTTGTCCACATGTATTCCATATCGATTGAACCTAATAATCCGATACCGTATAAGATAGCACGGATATCTCCTCTAGCAATACCGTAGTCTGATACTACTTTACCACCGATGGTTTCTACACATAAAATTGATGCTCCGTTTTCAGCACATGCTTCGAAGGATTCATCCATTGTTACGTCGAAGTCAGAACCTCTTAATCCACCCATATCTTCTTCACGAATATCTGCTACTGTTGACATTAAGGATGTTTTTGTTCCGTATTTGTCGTGTAATTCTTCGAGTTGTTCGATTTGTGTAGCTGTTGTTTTTGCAGAAATTTCTGCACTTTTTGTTTGTTGTGCTACGTGTTCTTGTTCGATCTGTAATGTTGGTAGACCTATTGCAGCTGCACGGTCACATGCTGAGAAAGCAATGTTTTTACATGTAGCAACCATACCTTCTACACTTGTTTCTGATCCTTCTGCAGGAGCTACTTTAATGTTAGGTACTACTTCACCTACTCCTAATTTTACACCAAATCCGTATTCTACAGGGTTTGCTGCTTGTCCAAATACTAAATCATCTACTGATTCATTTTCCATTTTTGTAAAACGTTTTAATACCATATATATTCACCAATTATATAAATTCTATATAAATTGTTTATATACCCACATAATTATTTTAAAAAATTGTATTAAATTCATATGAATATTTTATTCATAAGTTAATACTTACAGTTAATACTATTATCATATAGAATATAAAAAGGTTTATATTTCGTCGAAAAATCGAATTTTTAAAATAAGTCTTTAATTTTAAAATAAAGTAATTTTAGTACTATTTTTATGAATTAACTACATTTTAACATCTTTTTTTATAAAATAAGTTTAATTTAGTTTTAATTACTTATGTAATAAATTTTAATTAAAAATAAAAATTGTTTTAAAAGTATACAAGTAAATTAGAAATAATTTTTAGAAATATTGCAAAGTAATATTTTGTTTAACAAAAATGAACCAAAGTTTATTAAAAAGTAATACTTTTGGCTATATTACATGAGTTAATTTTAGGAGTTTATCTGATTATTCTAAAAAAAAATAAAAAAATAGAATAGGGTTGAAAAATTTCATTTTCCGTATTTAAAAAAAAATAATAAAAAAAATATAACAAATAAGATGAATCAGTTCATCTATGGATGAAATCTGCTCACCTTACTTTAAACTTTTATGGTATCTTTCTGGTATTATTGCGTTTAACTACTTAGGAGTATGCTGCTACGTATTCGCCTACAATGTCAGCATATTCATTTCTGATGTCTTCCCATGTTTTACCATCGTCTACGATAGCATCTGCAAGTTTAGGTACGTGGTATGCTTCTACACCGTAGAATGTTTGTGGTGATTCTTCTACGAAGTCACGACGTACAGCTCCTCCACCACATCCAACAGGTGTGTCGAGTCCTGCTTCTTGCATTAATGCTACGATTTTACCGAATGCTGTCATGGTTGTTGTCATTAAAGCTGTTGCTGTTACAAGTGCTGGTTTGTTTTCTTCAACTGCTTTTACAACATCTGCGTTAGGTACGTCACGACCAAGGTCTACTGCTTCGTATCCGTTTGCGTTTAAGAACATAACAATAAGGTTTTTACCGATGTCGTGAGGGTCACCTTCTACTGCACAACTTACTACTGTTGCTTTGGAGTCTGCTTTGTGTCCAAGTTTTGCTTCACAAAGAGCTACTCCACTCATCATTGCATCTCCTGCAAGCATGAGATCAGGTAAGAAGAATTCACCTTTGGTGTATAATGCACTTACACCATCCATACCTTTCATTAAAGCGTTGTTAATGAGGTCGATTGGGTCTTCTCCAGCATCGAGTGCTGCTGCTACTTTAGCATCACAATCATCTTTATCTCCGTAAAGTACTGCTAATGCTAAGTCTCTTTTTACTCCTTCTTCTTGAGGTAAGATTTCTACAACTTCTGGGTCGTCTTCAGGTTTGAGAGCTGGACCTTCTATTTTTACGTTGTATCTTATTGCAATTTTTTCATAATCTGTTACTTTATCAAATAATTCTACTAATGACATTTATACGCACATCCTTTTTAATTTTTTAATTTTCCTTAACTACACTCCACCTTATAATTCGTATTGTGATGGGTCGTGTTCTTTTACTTTTCTTCCGTAACGTTTGATACAAGTTTTTACGAATTTATCTTGATCTTCTGGTAATTGTTCGTATGTTTTTTGTGTTGAATCAAGAGTGTCTCTTTCGAATCTTGTAAGTAAGATACGTTTTTCTTCAACTGCTTCGTTGATTAATTCACAAGCTTTAAGTGCTGCTGCACGTGATCTAAGGTAGATGTCTTCTCCTTCTGCTGTGATTGCTTCACCGATTTTGTAAGCGTTATCGTATGCGAGGATTACTCCTTGAGGGTCTCGGTATTTATCTGCTAATACGTATGTGTCTCTTAAGTCTTTGTTTGTACCGATTTGGGTAGCTGTGTTCATTAAAGCACATTCGTATCCGAGTGATTGTAACCATACACCAGGGGTTGCTCCACCCATTTCTTCTCTGTTGTATACAGATTCGTTACTCCATACATCACATACTGCTGCTGTTAAGTTACCCATAAGGTCTGAGTGAGCACATGTTGCTGTTTTACCTTCTGCACAGATAGGTACTGATGCAATTGATTTTACAATAGGGTTTTCGTATCCACAGTCTTTTGTAGGTCCTGTTGCTCCACATTCAATAGCTACAAGGCTTCTTGCTCCTGCAATTGCTCTTGCTACTGCTGCGATTGTGTGTGATACGTTTTTGGATGTTAATCCACCTGCAAGGAACATTGCAGTGTTTGCTTGTGCACAGTCTGTATCTCCACCAGGGGTGATGTTGTTTTTGTTTGCTATGTCAACAATTTTTGTCCACATGTATTCCATATCGATTGATCCTAATACACCGATACCGTATAAGATTGCTCTTACATCTCCTCTTGATATACCGTAGTCTGATACTACTTTACCACCGATTGTTTCTACACATAACATGGATGCTCCGTTTTCTGCACATGCTTCGAATGATTCATCCATTGCAACGTCTAAGTCTGATCCTCTTAGACCGTTTTCTTCTTCTCTCATATCTGCTACTGTAGACATTAAAGATACTGCTGTTCCGAATTTGTCGTGTAATTCTTCGAGTTGTTCCCATTGAACTGCTGTGGTTCTTGCGGAAGCTTCTTTACTAATGGATTGTTGCTGTACGTGTTCTTGTTCTATTTGTACTGCTGGTAATCCAATTGCTGCTGCACGTTCACATGCTGCAAATGCAATGTTTTTACATGTTGCTACTAATCCATCTACACTTGTTTCGGATCCTTCTGCTGGTGCTACTTTGATGTTAGGAATAACTACTCCGTCACCAACAACTTGATCTAATCCCATATGTACTGGGTTTTTAGTTTGTCCGAATACCATATCGTCTACGTTTTCTGTTTCCATTTTTGTATAATATTTTCTTGACATATAATTTCACCACTTAAATTTAGTTTTTTTGATAAATCTTATACCCACATAGTTATTATTTTAGCCCTTTTAGTATATAATATAATACCCTATTTTTTTTAATAATTCTTTATTTTCATTAAAGTAAATTGAAAATTTATTGAAAAGTTAAGTTTAATTAACAATTTTTAAACTAAATATAATCAAATAATTTAAAATTAAACTTAATTATTTGACTTTTTTTTATTAAATTATTTGATTTTTATTAATATTTACTAAAAATAAGCTTTTTTAAGGCTTTATTTTTAATTTTAAGAGATATTTAAAAAATCATACTTTAAAATTACTTCTTATTTTTTAGAAAATATTGCACACTAATTTAGTATTATGTAAAACAAAATAATCCAAAGGGCAAAATAATCCAAATAGAAAAATGATCCAAAAGGAAATTCAAAATCACAAAAAAAATATCAAAAAAAAAGTTCCATAAAATTTTCATAAAAAAATATGAAAAAAATCAGCTATAACTAAAATACATTTTATAATAAAAAAAAATAACATGGCAAAATTTTATATAATAAAATTATATATTTTATAACATAACTTTAAAATAATTTCAAGAGGCGATAAAAACGACTAAACAACCAGAAGAGGTACTTCAAGAAGTTATTGATACAATAAATCCTCTAAGAGGAGTATTACATGTAGGTGTAATAAACGATGAACTTCGTAAAGGTATCACAAAACTTGAAATGGAAAAAGCTGGAGAACTAATTCCAGTTATAAACATGGGTGTTCATGAATCATTAAATCGTGACTATACAGTTGTAATTATAAAAAATGCTTCATTTAGACCACCTCCAACTGCAACAGTACAACTAGTAGATAACAAAGGTAACCTATTAGGAGAAGAAATAGTAAATCCTGATCAGAAAAAGAAATATAAAGAAGAAGAAGCTAACTTCATAAATCCTGATTTTGTTCTAATTAAAGATCAATCAGAAATTGAAGAAGATCTCAAAGCTGAAAATCTTGAAAAAAATCCTACAAAACAAGCATTTGTTCTTCCACCAGTACAATTTATTGAAGTTGAAGAACTTGAAGATACATGTGATGTAGTATCAAGCAGTCCAGATCCACTGGCTGATTTATTCCTTAAAACCTACTTTGAATTTGAAGATGATCCAAAACTTGCATCAATACTAGTAGGTTTCAACGTGAAAAAAGACGAATAGAATATAGGTAATTGATAATTTACCTACTTTCTTTTATTTTTTTTAATAGTTAATATATCAACTCCATAAATAATTAAATCTATTTTTAAAATTTGAAATTTAAAAACATAAACTTCCAGCAAATATGCTAATTTTAACTAAAATTCTATGAAAAAGAGTGTATAATTTCTACAAAAAAGAGTCAATAAAATTTCTAAAGAAAAATTATATTACTAAAAATTATCCTAAAAAAAGAGTATTTATTTTTATTTTATCTATGGATGGTTAGAAAAAATTATCTATGGATGGTTAGAAAAAATAAGTAGAAAAGAGATTTCTACTTATGAAATGAAATCTACTTATATTCCGTAGTATTCGTTTCTTGCTTCAACAAATGCTTGTATGTTTGCTAAAGGTGATTTAGGTGCAATACCACAACTTGGTGCTAATACGTTTGTACCTTTTTCGAGTGCTGCTTTTACTTCAGCTTTTACTTCATCTGTTGGTTTACTGAATAATGTTTGACTTGTTGAGATGTTACCAACCATTACAGTGTCTGCTCCGATTTGTTCTCTTAATTCTTGTGCTTCTTCCATGTCAACTGCTTCTTCTACTGAAGCTCCGCTGAAACCACAGTCGAGCATACCTTCAAGAATAGGTTTTGAGTTACCACAGATGTGGATAATACTTTCCATTTCCATTTCTGCTGATAAGTCTTCTAATGCAGGTAATGCAAATTCATTGAAGTCGTTAGGATCTAATAATTCAGGGGATGATGTAGGGTCTGCTACACAAATTACATCTACTCCACTGTCATTAAATGCTTCTACTAATTCGATTTGTGCTTCTAAAGCTACATCTACTGCATCTTCTACAATGAAACTGTCTGTTTTTAACATTTTTACTAAGTCTTCTACTCCTAAGAGGTGACCTGTTAATGTGAAAGGACCTGCCATACCTACTACTACAGGTACTTCAGGGTATTCATTTTTTAAGATTTCGATAGCTTCTAAGATTACAGGAAGTCTTCCTTGGTTTACGAAGTCATCAGGTACTTCTAAATCTTCTGGGTCACCGTCACCGTGTGATTTGAGTGTTGGTGTGTTTTCCATGTCACCTAAATCTACTTTACAACCGAATGCTTCTGCTTCTGCTGTTAAATCGAAAGGAATTCTAGCACATTCTAAACCTGCTTGTTCGTGTAATGCAATACCTAATTTAGCCATTTGTTCTGCATCTGTGTGTGCTTCTGGCCAGGATACTCCAGCTGCTGGGAAAGCTTCTTCTACAGCTGCTGCTGTTGCACTTATTGCTGGTACTACGTCTACTTCTTCGCCGTTTAATGCTGCTTTTAAATTATCTATAAGATCCATTTGTTCACCTTTTATAATAATATAATATATTATCTGAGTTATGTACAATTATAACTCAAAAATTTTCAATGTTTATATATAACATTTTTTTTTGTTTTTCAATATTTCTACAAAGACTATATTATAATAGCTTAGATAGAATTAACAAAATTGCATCATCTCTTTTTATTATAAGGATTATAATAAAAAAATAATTACATTATTAGTTAAAAGAAATAGTTTTATTATTGTGAGTATAAGACTATTCAATTTACTACATAAATGCTTAAGCAATTTGTTATTAAATTATATTATTGTTTACATTATATTTATATATTTATACTATACTCTAACCTATAACAAATAAAAGACATAGGATGCTTATTTTAGCCTAGTATATATTTAATATAGAGTATTTTTTTAAAAAAATACATATAAATTATAAAAATTAACTATTCTATCAAATTTTACTTAATATTAAGTCTTACCTAAATTTAATAATTAAGTTATGAATCCTTTTTTTATAAAAAAAATTTCTAAATAAAGTTTTTTTTATTAAGAAAATAATTTTTCTAATATTAATTATATTTTATGAAAAAAAGGGTTTGAAGATTACAATAATATTTTATACCCCAAAAAAAGTCATGTACTATATTTATACTAATTTCAATTTTTATTAATAATTCATACTATGTTATTTTTAATATATTCAACATCTTTATATAGTATATATTCATATAAAGAAATTCTATAGAATTTTATCATAACCACCATAATTTTATGAAATTATCATGGTATAATAAAAATTATCATGACATAAAACTTATTATCATTACATTTATTATTATATCATACATCTTTAAATTATATCATAACTTGCTAATTTTATTTTATATCATAAATAATTATACAATTAGATTTTATATTATATATCCTTAATTTTTTTATCTTTTCAAACTACTTGCTCTTTATATAGAACATAGAATATACTATTAACTAGAAAGTTAACAGGATAGTTAGAAAAAAACATTAAATTGTTTTTAAATCCGAAATAAAGCAAGAAATGTTTTTAATTACCTAAAATAAAAATTTTAAGCAAAAATCAAATCAATTTTAATTGTCCTGTTGAGTTTCGCTATATCTTAAAAACTTAATAGGAGAAATCAAAATGGATCTAATTGAAAACTTAGAAAATGCATTCGCAGGAAAAGAAGTAGAAAAAGTACCAGCTGCAAGTATTGTATCTGTAGCATTAGTTGAAGGAATGGAAAAAAGTGGTTGTGGATTCCCAATTTCACACGTTGACCCAGAAAAAATGTTAGGCTTAGGAGAAAGTGCACACAGATATGCAGGAATTGAAAGTATTAACCTTCCATTCGATTTAGCAATTGAATCTGAAGCACTTGGATGTGAAGTTGACCTAAGAGAAGGAAACGAACACATCCCTGAAATTACAGCATCACCATTTTTTGATGACATTACAAGTGTAGAAGTAAACGATGACTTCCTAAGTAGTGGAAGAATTCCAGTAGTTGCAAAAGCATGTGAACTTGGACGTGAAAAATATCCAGACGTACCTCTTATAGGTGGACAAATTGGACCATTCACATTACTTGGACAAGTAGTAGGTATTGAATACTTAATGAAATGTCTTGCAACAGACCCTGAAGCTGTAAAAGAAGGAACAAATGTAATGGCTGATGCAGTAATAGAAATTGTAGAAGCATACAATGACATAGGAATACAGGGAGATTGTATGTATGAACCATCTGTAGCAGCAGACTTACTACCACCTGAAATGTTTGATGAAATTGTATCAAGACCACTTAAACGTATATCTAAAGCTGCAGACTTCAACATAGTATTACACGTATGTGGAGATACAACACCTATCCTTAAACATACATTAAATCTTGGCTACAACGGATTCTCATTTGAAGATTCTGTAAATGCTAAAGAAGCAAACCAAATCAAATACGACCTTAAAAGTGACACCCAACTTGTAGGAAACGTAGCAACAGACACACTCTTTAAAGGTGACCTTGAAGGAGTAAGAGCAGAAACATTTAAAGCATTAGATCGTGGAATTGACATACTAGGTTCATCCTGTTGTGTACCACCTGGAACACCACTTAAAGCAATGGAAGCAATGGTAAAAGCAAGAGATGAATACTATGAAAAAGGTATGGATATTACCAGAGAAAGAAACGAAGAAGCACTATCCTGGGAACCAGACTACAAAGAAATGATTCCACCTGTTGCAAACTTCCACCAAATGCCAAAACTTAAAAAAACACTCAAATTATAAAATAATCTCACATAATTAAAAAAGGGAAGAAAACCTCAAATAGTTAGTAAAATTCTAAAAAAAGGGAAAAAGTTTAAAACTGGGGGAAAATAACCTCTCCCCCATTATTTTAGGCAATTAAAAACAAAAATTTTATACCATATATATTAAACACATCTATATATAATAAAATCTGTATCTGTAATATAACAGGAAATCTATCTGTAAATAAAAAAAAGTTGTAATCTATATAAAATAAATCTTAAAATTAGGGGAATTTATATCTTTTTAAAATAGTTATAAAAATGTAAACTATTAAATAATCCTAAGATAGTTTACATTAATAACTTAAATTTTTTTGTATAACAATCAAATATATTATCTATTTTTTTGAAATAATTTTCATCATCTGATATTAACATTGTTGCATCATCATATGAATCATCCATATAAAATAGTGATAATGAATAAAACTTATCAGTTGCAGTTAAAAACATGTTAATTTCATTGTCATAATCAATCCATACTCTTACATATCCATCCTCACAAGCCTTGAGAAAATCATCTGCAATATCACTTTCAACTATTGCATCATACACTATTTTTGATGTTATAAGATCCATCAGTCCATTATTTTCATAGATTGCATCAAGAAATGTTTCAAGATGGAACAATGAAAATATTGGAAGAACAACTCTAAATCTACTTGCTGATCCACAACGTCTTAGAAGTGTATTCATTGGCTTATTATATACAAGACCTGATGATTTTACAAGTTCTGCATTTTTCCATATGTTAATGTTTCGAATAAATCTAAATGGTATATTTACAAGAGAATGTGTTTCCCAGAATTCCTCATGTTTTGATACACAAAAGAAGTTTTCAAAGAATTGATTTGTATTACGTATTACAAGATTTCCCACAGATGTTAGAGAATACTTTTTAGCCTTTTTTTGCACAAATTTTGCTTCTTCAAGTTCTTTTAGTGTACGCAGTAGATTAGTTTTCTGAATATTTAGTTTTTCATTAAGTTCCTCTGATGTTTTATCTCCACGCATTAGTGCATAGAGTATTTCAAGTCTTAACTCTGATCTACATACATAATCTATATGATCATAGGAATCTGAAATTAAATTTTCAATATTTTCAAATGACACCTAAATCACCCACTCCATATCCTCATCATATTCTTCCTCATCATCATCTGCTTGTGCTATGCAACGTTCATCAAGTTCTTCATCTTCTTCTTGACTTAGTTTTTCAAGAATTAAATGTTGCATTGATACATATTTCTTATCATCATTTCTTTCAAATTCCTTAAATAGGTTGTATCCCCAGTTTATTGCTGTTTGATCTGTTGATATAAAACATGAATTTTTATCTATTACTCCTTCTATTCTGTGGAAGCTTAGCACTATTTCTTTTTCAGATACTACCATTGCTATTTTTGGTTCATAGTCTAGTCTTTTTATATTAAAGTATTTATTTCGTATTTCATCATGTTGTTGGTAGTTCATTGCACATTTTTGTATGTATTTTGCAACTTCCTTGTAAACCATTAAGTTTAGTCCTGTTTCTTGTTCCATTACAGCTGAAATTATTCTTTTACACTCAGGATGTAGATATGAACATATTGCACATACTCGTCCTTGTCGTGTCATTGCCCTTTTATATGTATCTGTTGCCTTGAAGGGATTTAATCTATCTGATTGTATTAGTTCTACATTTCTCATTACAGGAAGTTCTGCAAATGCTTCTTGTGGTAGTGCTTTCATATCATGATCATTTAGGAAATCTTCATATTCATTTAGGAATTTTAGATTTTCATTTAATGATAGAATATTTATTAGTTTGATTCTTGTTGATGTTTTAAGATAGTATTTATCTTGTTTTTTTATTACATATCCTTTCTCATCAAGCTTGTTTATATTTGATGTTACAGATGAATAGTTAGTATTTGTTTTTTCCTTGATTTCTTTTACTGATGCTCCTTTTTCATAGAGACAGATTAATATCTTTATTCTAACTAGGGAATTGGTTAGAAATGAGATTTCATCTTTTATCTCATGATATTCATCTCTTTTCAAGTCCATTTTTTTATACCACCTAATGATAGTTACGTTGTATGTGGGTATTGTTAATATTATGATTTATTTTTTAAATTTATAAATAGTATAGTTAAATAATACAGCTAAATAATAATTGTAATACTTATTTTAAGATTAGTTGAAATATATTTATTGTAATTTGAATATTAATGTAAAAAATTAAACAAACTTGAAAATAAAAATAAGATGTAATTTAATAAATTTCATATTGAATTTTAATAATTCCATAACATGAAAACCATAACTTTGAATATATAATATCTGAAAATATATTAATTTATTTAAATAAATAATAAACATATAAAGATAATCTATTAATAATTAAAAGATTTATTCATTTTAAATTATTTTTTTACTAAAGGTGAACATCAAATGAAAATAATAGAAAAAGTCGAAGCAATAAAACAACAAGAACTAAAAGCTACAGAAAATCTAGAAACGATGTATAATACCATAGAAGAAAAAAACGATGATATTAATGCATTTGTTGAAGTAGACATAGAAAGAGCAAGAAAAACAGCAGCAGAAGTTGATGAAAAAATAAAAAACAATGAAAAAGTAGGAAAACTTGCAGGACTTGTTATAGGAATTAAATGTAACATAAATGTTGCAGACTACACAATATCTGCAGCATCACCAACACTAAAAGATTACATTGGAAGTTACAATGCAACAGTAATTAACAGAATTATGGCAGAAGATGGTGTAATTGTAGGACTTACAAACATGGATGAATTTGCAGCAGGAAGTTCAACTGAAACATCAATGTATGGACCTACAAACAACCCTAAAGCACCAGGTCATATTCCAGGAGGATCAAGTGGAGGATCAGCAGCAGCAATAGCAGCAGATATGTGTGATATTACACTAGGATCAGATACTGGTGGATCAATAAGAAACCCAGCATCACACTGTGGAGTAATGGGATTTAAACCTACATATGGTATGGTATCAAGACAAGGACTACTTGACCTTGCAATGAGTCTTGACCAGATAGGAGCATTTGGTAATGATACATCAGCAATAGCATTAATGCTTGATACAATTGTAGGATATGATCCATGTGACTGTACAACATTTAAAAAACCAACAACAGAATTCATAGATGATATTAACACAACATCACTTGAAAATACAACAGTTGGAGTTGTAAATGAATTTACAGAAGTAACAGATGATAAAATCAATGCAGTTGTAAACAAACAGATAGATAACATGATTGATCTTGGAGCAGAAATTAAGGAGTTATCATTTAATGATGTATCTCTTGGTCTTCCAACATACTACCTTATCAACTATGTAGAATTCTTCTCAGCAACAAGAAAATATGATGGTCGTGAATATGGAGAAAGAATTGAAGAAGTATGTGGTGATGAAGTAGCAAGAAGACTTGAAATTGGATCATACATAAGTCAGAAAGAATTCAGTGGAAAATACTACAACAAAGCACAAAAAGCAAGATCACTTATACGTAATGATTTCTCAGAACTACTTAATGGTGTAGATGTAATAGCAGGACCTACAGTACCAAAACTTCCACACAAAATTGGTGAAGAAATCTCAACAATGGACATGTATGCATACGATGTACTCACAGTACTTGCAAACATTACAGGAATACCAGCAAGTAGCATGAATGCAGGAGATGTTGATGGAATACCAGTAGGTTTACAATTACAAGCAAAACCTAAAGATGATCATAAAATACTCGCAACAATGAGTGCACTTGAAAACTAGAAAAATACTATCCATTAACACCTTAAGTAAAAAATTCTAAATAAAAAAGGGGAATTTTAAGAAAAAAAAGATAATATGAGAAATCCTTTTTTATTATCTCATATTATTTATTTAAACTATTTTTTTTATTTTTTTTATTTATTTTTAAAAAAAAAGAATTTTATTTTTATCTAATTTTTATAATTTTTATCTAAAAAAAGAGAGAGAATTTATTTTTTTCATAGTAAAAAAAAGTTACTTACTATGAAAAATAATTCTTTATGATTTTATATTTCTACTAAATTTAATTTTAGTATGCATCAAATCCACGTTCTATTGTTCTGACATCTTCATCCTTATTTAAAATAAAGCTTTTAAGATATTCTTCATCATTTAACTCAGGATAGTCAGTTCTGTAGTGTGCTCCACGACTTTCTTTACGTAGTAATGCTGATTTTACAATAAGTTTTGCAAGACGTATCATTGATTTTATTTCTAATGATGTGATAAGTTCTGCATTAAATTCATCAAATCCTGGAACTTTCATATCTTCTGTTTTCTTTTCAAGTTCATCAAGTTTACTTTGTGCTTCAAGTAATCCTTCTTCATCTCTTATAATTGCAACATGATCCCACATGATATGTTGAAGTTCACTTTTAATAGCTGATGGTTTATATTTACCATCATGACGCATAGCTTTTATTCTTTCAATTTCACAATCTAGGTCATCCTGGCATGGTTTTTCTTCTTTTGATTCTTTTGCACATTTAGCAGATGATATACCTGCAATATTTCCAAATACCTGAGTGTCAGCTAGTGCATTTCCACCAAGACGGTTTGCTCCATGTACACCAGAGGTTGCTTCTCCTGCTGCAAATAATCCTTCTACATTAGTTTTACATTCAAGGTCAATTTTTATTCCACCCATAAAGTGGTGTGCTGTAGGTGCTACTTCCATTGGCTCTTTTGTTATGTCAACACCAACATCCTTAAATTGCTGTACCATTGTATGAAGCTTTTTATGTACTTGTTCATCAGGTAAGTGTTCTACAGATAAGTATACTCCACCATTTTCTGTTCCACGTCCTTCCTGAATTTCTGTATAGATTGATCTTGCTACAATATCACGAGTTGCAAGTTCTCCACGTGGATCATACTTGGTCATGAATCTTTCACCTTCACTGTTTATGAGATGTCCACCTTCTCCACGTACAGCTTCTGTGATCAATACTCCTCTTCTTGATACAGGTGATAACATTCCTGTTGGATGGAATTGTACCATTTCCATATCCATTACATCTGCACCAACATCGTATGCCATCATTATTCCATCACCAGTTTTCTGGAATGCATTTGATGTTACAGGATATAGCCATCCACATCCACCTGTTGCCATTACTGTTGCTTTTGTATGATATACTATGATACTACTATCTTGTAGTGATACACCTACTGCTGCTACAATCTTTGTATGATCTTCATTATAGAGTAGTTTTGTAATCATTACCTCATCATGTACTTCTATATTTTCACGTACAACTTCCTGTTTTAGTCCAAGCATCATTTCATGACCTGTTTCATCACCTTTAAAGCATGTACGTCTGTAGCTTTGTCCACCAAATGCACGTTGTGCAAGTCTTCCATCATCTTGTCTGTCAAAGAGTGATCCATATGCTTCAAGTTTTACGAGTTGTTTTGGTGATTCTGTTACAAGTTTATGAACAAGCATCATATCATTTAGGAAGGATCCACCTTTAAGTGTATCTTGAATGTGAAGTTGAAGTGAATCTTCCTCATCAACATATCCAAATACTGCATTATATCCACCTTCTGCAAGTACTGTACATCCTGATTTAAAACTTAATCCTTTAGATACAATTATTACATCTTCTCCTTCTTCACTTGCAACAATTCCACATTTACATCCTGCTCCACCAGAACCTATTACAAGTACATCACATGAATATTCCTTAATTTTCATAAATAAATCCTCATCCTCTTATCTTTTATCTTATTATTTTCTTATTTTTTAACTATATTTTCTAAAGTTCCAATATTCTCTATTGTTACTTTTACAACATCACCACATTCAAGTTGTCCTACACCTGGTGGTGTTCCTGTTGCTATTACATCACCTGGATTTAATGTCATAATATTAGATATGTATTCAACAAGATGTGATGGTGTGAAAATCATATTTTTTGTATTAGAATTTTGACGTATTTCACCATTTACTTCAAGTTTAATATCAAGATTTTCAGCATCTACATCTGTTGAAACTACAGGACCATATGGTGCAAAGCTGTCAAATGATTTTGCACGTGTCCATTGTCCATCCTTATTTTGAAGATCTCGTGCTGTAACATCATTAAATACACTAAAACCTAAGAGGTATTCATCTTTATTATTATCTCTTGTAATCTTATCAAGAATTACTATTGCAAGTTCTCCTTCATAGTCAAGTTGTTTGACACCATCTGGATAGATAATTTCTTCATCATTTGCAATTACTGCTGTTGATGGTTTAATAAAGAGTAATGGTTCACTTGGAAGTTGCATATCTAATTCTTTTGCATGATCATAGTAGTTAAGTCCTACACATACAACCTTTGTTACATCAGTTGGTGGTAATATTTTAACAGAGTCTATATCATCACATACACTATCATGGTAAGATGCTTTAATTTCATCTTCATTATGTGCTGCATCGATAATATTTGAATAGTTTAGTCTGTAGATTTTATTATCCTCTACTATTGCTGTATATATTTCATCTTCAAATTCATATCTAATATATTTCATATTAATCAGTTTTCAAGTATTCTTTCAATTGGTACAACAAGTAAGTCTTTTGCACCTATTTTACGGAGTTTGTTAATTGTTGAAAATACCTCTTTTTCTGAAATTACTGAGTGAACTGCTACCATATTATCATCACCATATACTTCAGATACTGTAGGTCCACCCATACCTGGTATTACATCTTTTACCTTGTCAAGATCTTCTTTATGAACATTTACCATTAACAGTTTTTTACCATCTGCATGTAATACTCCAATAATTCCAGTTTTTATTTCTTCAATTTTTTCAAATTTAGTTTTGAAACTTTCCTTATTTGCAATTAAATGTACAGAACTTGTTATGATTGTGTCAACTTCACGTAGATGGTTCATTTTAAGTGTTGTTCCTGTACTTGTAAGATCTGCTATTGCATCAGCTATTCCTATAAGTGGTGCTACTTCTGTTGCTCCACTAAGTGCTAGTATTTTTGCATCTATTCCATTTTCATCAAGATATTTTTTTGTTATTGTTGGAAATTCTGTTGCTATTGTTTTTATTTTCTTAATATCTTCTTTTGTCTTATACTCTGAATCTTCTGGTACTGCAACAACTAGTCTTGTTGCTCCAAATTTAAGATCTTCTAGCATTTCTACATCAACATCTTTTTCACAAACAAGATCATATCCTGTAATTCCTATGTCTGCTGCTCCATCTGCAACATATTCTGGTATGTCTGCTGCACGTGTAAACATTACACTTATTTCTGGGTCAAATGTGTTTGAAAATAGTTTACGATTTGAATTATCTGTTAGTCCGATACCTGCTTTTTCTAGAAGTTCTACAGCAGGACCACTTATACGTCCCTTGGAAGGAAGAGCTATTCGTATGTTCATGGTATTATGTTCCTCCATTTTAAAAATATAGTTTTAATTTATTATTTTTTTTTAATATTGTTTTGATGATTAATTTTTCTCCACATTTTTATATCGAGAAAATATCATTATTATTATAATAAAATTTAATTTAATGTTTAAATTAATTATAATATATATTATATCATTGAATATAATTAAATTTTATATACTTAGGATTTTATTTAAAAAAAATTTATATGGGGAAATAAGATATTTATGCTAAATTTTGAAGGTGTTATATCTTCAGGACTACAGAAAGCTGGAGATTTTATTAAGCTTGATGTTTATAAAAGTCAGTATGAAGAAAAGTTAGGCTTTATGCCCTTTGCTGGTACATTAAATATTAAGCTTAAAGATGATATAGAAATTGATATTGAAAATGAGCATTCAGGTAATCTTCAAAAAATTGATGGTAATGATGATTATGGTGATGTATTCTTTTTATTTGCACAGATTACTGATTTAAAAAATAATATTACAAAGTCTGGTGCAATTCTTTTTCCAATAAAAAGTGTTTATACAACTAATACTCTTGAATTTGTATGTGAGGATAATCTTCGTCAATGTATGGATCTTGAAGATGATGATGAAGTTATTCTTGAAATAAAAAATTAATTTAAATTTTTTGATGTATGATAAATTTTACTTTTTCTTTATAAAAACATATATTGTATAAAAATTAAAAATATATTTAATATAATTTAAAAAAGATTTACTAAAGAAGGCTTACTTTAAATATATACCTTAGGAGGATGAAGTAATGGACAATGAAGACAAATTAATAACAAATATCAATCTAGAGGAATCTTTAATTAGAAAAATAGGTGACAATACATTTCTTAAAATAATTCCATCAGAAAAGATTGTTGAAACATCAACAATTGAACAGGAAAACATTACAAAACCTATTAGTCAGGTTGATAAGGTAATTATTAAAGCAGCACCTGTTGAACTTAACTTATATAAAAGTGGTAGTAATTTTAAGTATGAAACAAAATGGATTACCCAAGATGATGAAACCATTGAAATTCCAGCAAGTGATTTAAGAACTATTTATAACACTCTTGATGAGAAAGATTTAGTTGTTGCTGATGAAAAATTAAATTTATCTAATATTTTCAGTATGATTATTAAACAAGATACACTTAAACGTAAAATTGAAAATATTAAAGAAGAAATGTAAATACAACTTTTTAATTAATTTTTTTTAGAAGATAAAAAATAGAAAAAGAGATTAAATAATAAATAATTTTTTTAATAAAAAAAAAGGTAGTGGATAAATTAGATTATCTAAAAAAAATAAATTCTCTTTTCTAATTCTACTTTTTTTAAATTAACACTAAAGTCCACTAAATTACTAGTTTTAAGTTGAAATGCACAGATATTTATGCATATTTTTAATATTATTATATATTCCTAGTTTTTGTAGAGATCACATATTTCATCATATGTAAGATAGCCTCTAAATTCTGGTTTTTGTGCCATTTCATAGATTTTCATAACATCAAGATCTTTATTTACAACATCTTTTGATGCTTTTGTGAACTTTTCAAGTTGTAAGTAATCTTCTGGTACTCTACCTTTAGATTCAAACTTAGCTTTTGTTACATTCCATACATTTTCACGTTCAAGACCTGTTTTATTTGATATGAAATCAGCAACATGTCCTGCTATAGTTTCATCATATACATTGTTTAATATTACAGCTTTTGTTGTAATATCCATCTTCTTGAGAAGTTGCATATGTGCTTCAATATCAACAGCAGCTGTTTCAATACCACCTTTACTTACACTTGAAACCATAATTACTGGAATATTACCAGCACGTGCTATTTCTGCTGTTGAATATGGAGTTTTCTCATTAAGAAGACCTGTAAATGCACTCATTACACCTTCAACAAGTACAAGGTCATATCCCTTATTTTTAATACTCATTAGTACTTCATCAAGTGGTGTTTGTCCAATATTTCCAATCTTAATTGATGCATAATCATGAAGCTTTTCCTTATTTACATATAGTGATGGTGATAAATCACGAATATCAGGTCCTACTTTTAGAACATATGTATGAATTCCACGTTCACGTAGTGCTCCTACAATACCACTTGAGAGGAATGTTTTTCCAGACTCTGATCCTGTTGCCATAAGCATTATCATTGGTGGAACTTCTGGATGTTCATCTTTAAGTGGTGCAATATTTCCTGTTGAAATACCAATTTCACTAAATACTTTTGCATGAAGTTTCTTATTTCTAAGTTTAATATCTTCATATTCATCTTTTGCATCGATATAATCAAGAATATTATCAACAACAGCACTATTATTATCAAGTATTTGATGTACTGTTGTACCTAGAATGTTACCTTTCTTATTTGATACACCAGAGAGTACTTTTTCTGGCTTAAATTTATAATTTGATCTTTGAATATTTGAATAGATAAGATTTTTATCATTTGATTCTATTTCACCATATGTATGACAATGGAATCCTCTGAGTTTTTCACCCATAAGATCTTTAGTAAAAAGTGTTGTGTCATCTGCAACTTCTGCTGTTACATAGTTTGTATTGATTTTTGGCTCAAATTTAACATCAAGAAGTCCAAGACCTTCACGTATAATTGGAACAGGAGAATTACGTCCTACATTTGTCTGTTTTGCAAGTACCTGAAAACCTGCACACATACCAAGAATAAATCCATCGTTATCATTGATAAGTTTTATTTCATTTGCAAGATCTTCTGTCATTGTTTCTGATTCAAGAAGTGTACCACCTGGTATAATTATACCATCAAGTACATCGTGAGCTTTTTCACCTGTTTGTACTTTTCCATCTGCTCCTACAATATCTGTTGGAAGATGTCCAAAGTTTTCA
The DNA here is from genome assembly GCF_022768985.1 of Methanosphaera sp. Taxonomy (NCBI): domain Archaea; kingdom Methanobacteriati; phylum Methanobacteriota; class Methanobacteria; order Methanobacteriales; family Methanobacteriaceae; genus Methanosphaera; species Methanosphaera sp. The sequence continues at coordinate 106,991 of NZ_JALEKL010000011.1, forward strand.
TATAATGTTAATATTCCTTCAACTTCTACTATTCCTATCCTACTCATTTAAATAACCATTCCTATAATTTTTTTAAATTAGATAATAATAAGTTTAGATAAGATAGTATAAAAATAATAAGTCAAAAAATAGTATATAAATTCTAAAAAAGAGTTGATATTTATAAAAAATATATAATTTAGTAAAAAGAATTAGTGCCCTGACCGGGATTTGAACCCGGGTAAAGGGATCCGCAGTCCCTCGTGATATCCGCTACACTATCAAGGCATTTTATGCGGTATTATAAAATGTAATTTTTATAACTATTATAATAGTTTGTAAATAACTTATAATAAACATTTCGCTTTTTTAGTTGAAAAATATTAAAAAAATAATAAATTATATAGAGAAAAGATTTTCATCTTCTCTACATAATAATTTTTTGGAGTTAGTTTATCTATTCAAGATAAATTGCAGGTTTATATGGTGTTGCATTTGGTGCTTTATTTTGTGGATCATAACTATTATCATTATGTACAACTACTTTTGCACCAATTTCATCTTCAAGATAATCTATTGCATCATTTATTACTGCATATTCATCAACTTTTCCTACATAGTTGATTTTATTAAATGATTTTCCTGCTTTTGTTGCAAATTTAGATAATTCTTTCTTATTATCATGTAAGTTTGCTTTCATAGATCTTTGAATTATTTCACCAACATTTGGTTTTCCAACTTCTTGTGCAATTTCATATACTTCATATTTCCAGTCTTCTGATGTGTAAAGATGTATTGTTTCTGGTTCTGATTTTGTGATTTTGATAATTTCTTTTACATCTTTTGCAAGATCTTGAATTATTTCTTCACTTTTTTCAATTTTCTCATCTATTACACTTTCATCAGCTACAGGCCATGCTACTGATGCCATGAATATATCATCATCATTGTATTGATCCCAGATTTCTTCTGTCATATATGGTATGAATGGTGAAAGGAGACGTATCCAGGTGTTAACAATGTAGGTAAGTGTATCTTTTTCTTCTTGTGTAACTGTTGTAATACGGTTAAGGTAGTAGTCAATATCTTTTCTAAATAAGAATAAACTTGCCTGTAGTGCTTTTCTTGTCTGGAAGCCTTCAAGTGCTTCTGTAGCTTCTGCTATTTTACGGTTGATTTGACTAATAATCCATTTGTTGATTGGTTTTTCAACTTTTGGAATTGTATTTTCTAGTGGAAGTTTAAGATCTTCTCCCATAATTTTTTCTACTTTTTGTGGGAATTGACCAATAGCTTCAAGTCTTCTTTGAATACCATTTACTTCTTTTTCTCTCCAGTCAAAGTCCTGCCATGGTTCTGCTGATGACATCAAGAAGAGTCTTACTGTATCTGCACCATAGGTATCTATTGCTTCACTTAGAAGTATTACATTACCTTTTGATGATGACATTTTCTGTCCTTCAAGAAGACCCATACCAAATACTGTTATTCCTTGTGGCCATTTTGTATCTGGGAAGATTGCAGAATGGTGGAACATACAGAATGATAAGTGGTTTCCCACTAGATCTTTTGCAGATAATCTCCAGTTAAGTGGATACCAGTAGTTGAATTCTTTTTGTATTTCATTTGTTAGCTCTTCTGGTATCTGATTTACTGATCCATCATTTGCTCCTTCCTGATTAAGGAATACTTTGTTAAAGAATGCATCGTTAAGATCATCAGGGTTGATTTGTTCCATGAATTTTGCAATTGTATAGTATGACATGTAGATTGTTGAATCTGTTAATGGTTCAATGAGCCATTTTTTATCCCATGGCATGTGTGTTCCAAGACCTAGACGTCTTGAACATGCCCAGTCTTCTAGCCAGTCAAGGTAGTATTCAAAGTTTGATCTTACCTCTTTTGGTACTACTTCAAGTTGGTCGAGACATTCATATGCTTTTTTAGTCCATGCTTCATCTGAGTATTTTACAAACCATTGATCATGTAATTCTTTAACTACACATTTTGCTCCACATCTACAGATAATTGGTTTTTCTGCAAATTCATATAGTTTATCTGCAATACCTTCATTTATAAGTAGTTCTACTACATCATCACGTACATCTGCAACACGTACTCCTTCAAAGTCTGTGTTTGCATTCATTATACCTTTTGCATGTTCTTTTTTGTAGCTTTCATTTGTTGCTTCTTTAAGATTTTCATCATCTTGTGATGTTACATTGAACTCATCAAGGAAGTCTTTTGCAGGGAACTCGGAGTATCCTTTAAGATCTACAAGGCTGATAATTTGAATGTTATCAATGTGTTGTTGAAGATCGTATTTTTCTATTGCTTCTGTATTTTTCTTAATATCTTCAAGTGCTATGTAGTCAGCCGGTGCATGTGCTGGTACTGAAAATACTACACCTGTTGCATAGTCAGGATCTACAAATGATGCAGGGAATATTGGAAGTTCAACATCATTAATTGGGTTTTTTACAACTTTTCCTATGAAATCTTTTGGATCTACATCTGCTATGATTTCCATGTCTTCTTTTTGGTAGATTATGTTATCATATGATGCTTTGGATATGATCCATTTTTCATCGTTGTATTTTACTTGTACATATTCTTCATTATCATTAAGCCATATGTTTGTTGCACCATAGAGTGTTTCTGGTCTGAATGTTGCAGCTACAAGGTATGAATCTTCATATGGGAATTTGATAAGTGTTAATTCATTAATTGCTACTCCTTCTCCTTCAAGAAGATCATGATCTCCTACTGGGTTGTCATCATCAGGACAGTATTTTACTGGGTGTGATCCTTTATGAATTAAATCTTTATCTTTTAGTTGTCTTATTTGCCATCTTACAAATTGTTGGTAGTGTGGGTCAATTGTTCTAAATTCACGTCTCCAGTCAATTGTATATCCCATATTTACCATGTCATTGTGGTATTCATTACTGAAGTATTTTACAATGTATTCAGGATCTGTGAACTCTTTAAGTTCATCTTCTGGTACTTTATGTACATTTTTATAGATGTCAAGTGTCCATGGATCTTGTCTTTCTATTCTTTTTGCAATTCCAACTACTGGTGCTCCTGTAACGTGCCATGCCATTGGAAATAGTACATTGTATCCTTGCATTCTTTTAAATCTTGCATATACATCAGGTACTGTGTATGTTCTTCCGTGTCCTACGTGCATTGCTCCACTTGGGTATGGGAATGCTACTGTTAGATACATTTTTTCTCTATCATCAGGATTTGATTCGAAAAGTTTAGCATCTTGCCATTTTTTTTGCCATTTTTTTTCAATTTCTGTTACCATAAATATTAAACTCCAAAAAAATTTACTATACTCAATTAATCCCAATTTGTACTTTCTTAGTTTATCATATAATGAGTTTATTTATTGTTAATGGGGATTATAAAAAGTAGTAAATAAGGCTGTTATAATTATCTTGAAAAAATAATATTTTCACATTATATTTAATATGATTTATATTTATATTAATAGGAAATATTTTAATTTTTAGTATAAATTATGAAAAAAATATAAAAAAAAGGGAGGTTAAAAAAGTTAATTTTATCTAATATTTTTCTTAGAATTTTGATATGATTGGTGCTGTTTTTCTTTTATGTTCAGCATTTTCTACCATTCTAATAATACGTTCTACTTCTGATTTTTCAATTTCAAGTTTATCTGCAATTGAAGATGCATCCTCATTGTTGTCTACATATAAGTATAATATACGATCTAGTACATCATAGGTCATTCCTATTTCATCTTCATCTGTTTGACCTTCCCATAGACCTGCTGTTGGTGCTTTTGTTATTACTGTTTCTGGAACACCTAGTGTTTGTGCTACTTTTCTTACATCTTCTTTATATAGGTCTCCTATTGGTAGAAGATCTGATCCTCCATCACCATATTTTGTGAAGTATCCAATTTCTAGTTCTGTTTTATTTCCTGTTCCTAAAACTAGGTAATTGTGTTTTGCAGCAAAATAGTAGAGTATTGCCATACGTATTCTTGGTTTTAGGTTTGCTGATGCTATTTCATCATTTTTACCTTTTTTATTGTCATCTGATTTATCACATACATTTAGTATGTAATCATGTATATCTTCAATTGAAATGTATGGTGAGAAGATATCTAGTTCATCTTTAACAAGTTTTGCATCGAATAGATCTTCATCTGATGTGGTTTTTGATGGTAATCTGTATGCTATTACATTATCAGATCCTAGTGCACGTACTGCAAGACATGCAACTACTGCTGAATCTATTCCTCCACTTAAACCTAATACTACACCTTCTGAATTTGATTCTTCCACTTTTTGTTTTATAAATGAACAAGCTCTTTCAACAAAGTCTCTATCATCAAAATCAGGTAAATTTATCATATCTTTTTTCATCCCCATTTAATATAAAATTATTATTGTTAATATTTTTCTAAATTTATAATAATTTATTATATAAATGATACTATTTATTATTAATTTATAAAAAAGAAGAATGATTATTATTAGATTATAAGTTAAATAAAAGTAATCTTATTTTAAATAAAACATTATATATTAATTAAATTAATATTATATAAAATAGAATAATAATTTTTATATAAATTATTTGTATAATCATAAAGAAATTTAATAAAAAAAAATTATAATATTAGAATCCTAGAAAAAATATGGGAGAGTTATGAAAACATGGCATTTAGTGAACTTGTAAAATTTAATAAAAAACAGTCAACCTTCATATTTATTGGAGGAAAAGGTGGAGTTGGAAAAACAACAGTTTCTGCTGCAACAGGACTATGGTGTGCTAGAATGGGTAAAAAAACACTTATTATTTCAACAGATCCTGCACATTCTCTTGGTGATTCATTTGAAAGAAATATAAGACATACACCAACACCTATTACAACAAATCTTGAAGCTATTGAAATTGACCCTGATCTTGCAATGGAAGAATATCAAAAGAAGATGCAATTCCAACAACAATATGATGATACTCTTGGATTATTATCAGATCAGATGGACATGATGAGTTCAACTCCTGGTATTGATGAAGTTGCATCTTTTGATAAATTTATGGAGTATATGAACAACGATGAATACGATGTTATCATCTTTGATACAGCACCTACAGGACATACACTTAGACTCCTATCCTTCCCTGAGATGATGGACTCCTGGATGGGAAAACTTATTAAAACAAAAAAGACTCTTGGAAAAGCAGCAAAGAAACTTAAAAATCTCATTCCATTTATGGGATCTGATGAAAAAGAAGATGAACTAAGTATGCAACAACTTGATGAGGCTAAAAAACAGATTATTATGGCACGTGATATTCTAACAGATCCTAAAAGAACAACATTTAAGTCAGTTCTTATTCCTGAGGAAATGTCAATTATTGAATCTACAAGAGCAACAGAAGCACTTAAAAAAGCAAATATTACACCTGATGGTATTATTGTAAACCAGATTCAGCCTAATAATAATCACTGTGATTTTTGTTCTGCTCGTTATGAACTTCAACAAAAACGTCTTGAAACAATAAAAGCTACATTTGAAGATCAAATTATTGCAGAAGTTCCACTTCAAGCACATGAAGTACGTGGACTAAGTCAACTTTATGACATCTGTGATATATTATATGGATCTGATCCTGCAAATGGTCCTATAGCATTATAAAAGTGCACATATATAACCACCCATCTTTTTTTTACTTTTTTTTAGATTATTTTAATTTATAGTTAATTTATTTTCAAAAAATAGTATTTATAGAAAAAATATTTTAAAAAGGGAGGGGAAGAATTTCATTACATTTTCTTTAAAATGTTCCTTTTGTACTTAATATTTGATTATGTGTAATTTTTGTTGCATCATTTAATGCACGTGCAAGTGCTTTAAATATGGCCTCACAGATATGATGATCATTTTCACCTTCTGCTTTAATATTAATATTCATAAGTGAATTGTTTGCAAATGTTTCCATGAAATGTTTAATATTTTGTGTACTAAGATCACTTATTGACTGATATTCAAAGTCTGCCTTAAATACTGTGTAGTTACGTCCACCAATATCTACAGCTACATTTGCAAGTGCTTCATCCATTGGAACTACAGCATATGCCATTCTATTAATTCCAACTTTATCACCAAGAGCCTCTTTAAAACATTCACCTAGTACAATTGCTGTATCTTCTACTGTATGATGATCATCAACATCAATATCTCCATCTACAATTACATCTAGGTCAAAAAATCCATGTTTTGTAAATGCTTCAAGCATATGATCAAAGAATTTAACTTTTGTATCAATATTACTTTTTCCTTCACCATCAATATTTAATCTTATTTTTATATCTGTTTCTTTTGTTTTACGAGATATTTGGGCAATTCTTTCCATTTTTCTCTTATTCCCCTTTGAATTTTTTATTTTCTTTAATATTATCTTCTAAATTTTACATTGAATATAGTTTATGTTTATCTATAAAATCCATGATATTTGATGTGTATCTTTTAATGTATGGAATCTTTTCTACATAGTTTATGAAAAAGATTATATCATCTTTTGAAAGTACTCTAAATACTAGAAGTGACAGCATATATACAATGAGTGAAACTATCGAACCTATAATTAAGCCCATTATTGTTTTTGGTATTACTATACATATTAAGGCAAGTATTACATTACAAAGTAAAATCAATGCAATGTTTTTTATTGGTAATTTTATCTTTGTTTTTCGAATTACAATAAATAATATTATACACATTAGTATTGCTGTTGTTATTGTTGTTGCAACTGCTGCACCTTCAATTCCTATATCTTTTACAAATAATACATTTAACACTACATTTATTATTGTTCCCATTAGCAGTACATACATTGGAGTTTTTGGACTTCCTGTTCCTTGAAGTATACTACTACATACCATGTAAATACTATAAAATGACATTCCAACAACAAGTATACTTAATACTCCTGATGCTGGAATATATATGCTTCCAAATAAAAGATGTATTACATTACTACTAAATATGCTTATAATTAAACATAGTGGTACAACTGTAAGTATACAGTATCGTAGACAGTCAACTACATATTTTTGTAGTAAGTTTTGATCTTTTAGTGCATATGCCTCTGATGCTGCAGGAAGCATTACTGTTGCAATTGAAAGTGATATTACAAGTGGCATTCGAGCTATTGGATCGGCTGAATTATAATATCCAACATCACGTGATAGCATAAATATTCCAATTATAATTGTTCCAACATCATATATTACCATCTCAGATAGTGCTGTTATTGTAACAGGTATTGAAAACTTAATAAGCATATAGAGAAGTTTTAATTCCTCTTTCTTTGTTAAGTTAAGATCATCATCTGATTTGAAAATTCCACTAATATGTTTTTTGTAGAGATATACTGCAACTATTGCTGATACTATAAATCCTACAGCTCCACCAAGAACTGCTCCCATTGCATAAAATCCACATACAACAAATAAACATGCAAATATTATTGTTGATGCTTGTTCGGCAAGTCTATTATATACTGTGTATTCATTCTTGTATACTCCCTGGTATGCTCCTCTCATTGCACCTACAATCACACTAAATGGTGGTATAAGACTTACAGCTCTTAGTGGCCATACTACATCTGGCATGTGAAATATATTATTTGCTATGAAATCTGATGAAAAAAGAAGCAGTATACTTAAAATTAATGCCATGAAGATCATATAACGTGTTGCAATATGCATTATTTGGCGTATTAATGCTTTTTCATCTTTTGCATTAAATTGTGCTACATACTTTGCTATTGCAGGTGGAAGTCCTCCTGCTGAAAGTATCTGGAAAACTCCCTGAAATGGTAGTGTTAAACCATAAAGTCCATATCCTTCAGGTCCTAGTAATCTTGTCATTAGAAGTCTATTTATATATCCTCCTATACGAAATAGAAGATTTCCAATAACTAGAATAAAACTATTTTTCATGAGTTTATCTGACATATTAATTCACAACTACCTTACTGATTTTAATACTATATTTAAGAATTATTAATATTATAAGTTTTATAATTTTATTTTGTAATGTTATTTATTTTTCTAAAAAATAAAATTGTTTATATCACTTTTAAGAAATATTATAGTAATATATAAAAATTAATTAACAATTTTTTTAATGTGGTAGATTTAAATGGATTATAAAAAACTTGACATATTTTCGCCAATGATTTTAGTGGTACTTGTTTTAGTATACCTTATTTTTGCATATGTTGGTTTTTCCTTTAACTTAAAAAACTTGACAGGTGTGGGATTTAACACTGTCCTTGTTATATTTTTAGGACTTGTATTTTATGTTCTTGGAGTTTATATTGTTAAAGGCTTACTTAAAAATAGAGAAATTACCATTGATAAATCAAAGATTAAAAAGCTTACATCAGAGAAGTTTATTGTGATGGTTGTACTTCTTGGAATTATTCTTCAAGTTGTTAATCTTCTATATCTTGGAGGTATACCTCTTTTTAGTGGATATTTAAAAGCTAAGGCTGCAACACGTATATGGCTTTTGTCATATCTGTTATTTTTACCTTCAATTAACATATTACTTGCTAAGTATCCTAAGAAGAAGTATTTCCTACTGTTTATTGTAGGTTTAGTACTCTTTACATTTACAGGATATAGAACAACTGTTATGGCAATTGTGATAAGTATATTTATCTGTCTTTATTATACTCGTGATCTTAAATGGACACAGCTTATAATATCAGCTGCTGCAATATTTGCACTACTACTTATTGTAGGATATGTTGCTGTAAAATCAATAGAATGGCAAACATGGACATTAAATCCTCTTGAACTTCTATTTTACAGGGCAGGATATACTCTTCAAGTTCTTGATCATGCCGTAGCACTTCAAGGAAGTACACATGGACTTCTATTATACAATACATTAACAGGATTTTTAAAATCAACAGATCCAAGAGTGATTGTAGGTTCAACTACACTAGGATATGCACATTCAACAACATCTATGATATTTGGTCCGGCTCTACTTGACTTTGGAGCTTATGCTATGATTATTCAAATGTTACTTCTTGGAATAATTCTTGGCATACTATATCATTTAATGAAAAATACAAAAGATAATCTCTTTGTTGCATTATATGCAATGATATTAGCACATACACTCATATGGATTGAAACAGGACCAACAGATTTAGTAGTATTATTATTTTTTGCAATTGCAATAATACTATGTTTATACACTACAAAAATTACCAAAAAGAGAGGATGAAATTTGAACATAGCAATAGTAGCTGAAACAGCTCCAGCAAAGACTTTAATTCCTATAATTGAGAAGTTAGATACAGATGTTAATATAACATCACTTACTCATAGTGAAGGTGCTGATCAATTACTATCAGTTTATAGTGATGAGCTAATATCAATAGGTCAATCACGGAGAAATACTCAAAAAAGACGAAGTGATATTAAGATTGCATCACTTGTTATGCGTGATGTATATAGGACTCATCGTGAACTTAAAAATAGGGATATTGATCTTGTCCTTACCTGTGGAAATGCAGGTGATGTTAGAAAAGGAATAATGGCAGCAAAAAAACTTAAAATTCCAACAATTCATATTGAACAAGATATTTACAATCCTATTGAAATGATATCTTATGCTGATATTATAACAGTACCTCATGAGGATGCAAAAAAGAAGCTTAAGAAGATGTATGGTATTACAAATACTATCAATATTCGTGGATATCCTCAGGCTGAATATGTAAGTAAGGTTCCACTTACAGATAAGAAGACATTGTATGATTATTATAATATTGATGATTTCTATCTTCTTGTTCTTGGTGGTGATGCTAAAGCTGAGGATGTTCCAAGAATTATTCATGAGGTTGAAAAGCTTGATAAGGACATTTTAATTGTTCCATATCGTTTTGATACAGATTATGTTCTTAAGTCTATTCGCAGAAATAATACTTATGTTATTGATGGATATGTTGATCTGTTAAGTCTTATGAATGCATCACAGGGTGTTATATACATTGCTGGTATGGGAATTACAATTGAAGCAGGTGTATTATCTACTCCTGCTGTTAAAATTAGAGGTTTCCATCGTGATCATGAAAGTAATAATCTTGCAACTCGTATTGGTATTAATGTAGTTGATGTTGAAGATATCTCATATGGTGTTGATCATATGAAGCCTGCTGTTGGTAGTCGTCTTGTTAATAATGGTATTAAGGCAAGCTGGAAGGTTGCAGATTTAATTAAACAAAGACATATGTTTAAGATGCAATCTGGTGGTGCATCATCACTTAAAAGAATTTGGAATCAACGTAAAAAGTACAGATGAAAAAAAAGAGGTGTATTTTTGGATGAATTCACACCTTTCATCCAATTATTTTTTTATACATTTTTTAGCTTATTTTATTTTGGTGTTTAATTTTTTATTTTAGAAGTCTATTTTTTCTATTGTTTCATGAAGATTTTCAAGTAATTGTTTTTGATCTATTTTTTCAACAATTTCTTTTACAAGTTCTAAGTCTGCATGTGTTTCTGGATATTTTGGTACTGCAAGACATCCCCCATCTTCAATTATTGAAACTTCATATGAACCAATTTGCTTTGCAATAGCTTCAATTTCTATCTTATCTGAACATATAAGTGGGCTAAATATTGGCATGCGACAGTGATATCTTGTAGATTCTATATTATTTAGTGTTTGTGATGCAACTTGTCCTATACTACTTCCATCAACTATTGCACTTGCATGTTTTATATTTGCAAGATATTCTGCAATTTGATACATTCCACTTTTACATAGTACACATGTCATTCTTGGTGGTGCTAGTTCTTTTACATCACCTAGGTAGTTTCCAAATTTAACAGAATATAGTTCTACTTTTTCACCTAGTGAATAACGTTGAAGATTAGATGCTTGTTGTTTTACTTTTTCCATTGTATCTTTTGTAAATGGTTCATTATCACAGTGAAGTAGTACTAGTGAACATCCACGTTTTAGCATCTGATATGCTGCAACTGGTGAATCTATTCCTGATGATATTAAACATACTACTTTTCCCTGTGATCCTACAGGTAATCCTCCAAGTGTTTTAATTTTCTTAGTGTAGAGGTATGTTATATCATCACGTACTTCTACATACAATGTAAAGTCAGGATTTGATAGATTTACCTTTGCATTTGTTAGTTTTACAACAACAGATCCACAGTATCCTGCCATTTGCTGGCTTGTAAAGTCATGATTTCCTACACGTCTACATTTAACTGCAAATGTATCAACTTCAGGATTAAATTCTCCAGCATCTATAACTTCTGGTATTACCTCATCAATTAGTTGTTTTATCTTATCATTATCTGTCACTGTTTCATACACTGGACTATATGATACTATTCCAAATACACGATGCAGTACATCATCTACTTTTTGTTCATCTTCATCTGTTATTAGAAGAAGACGTCCTTGATTGTTTATAAATTCACATTCAAGTTCTGTTTTTATGTTTTTCATTAATTTATTTTCAAATTTACGTCTTATCTTTGGACTTTTTATTCCTATTTCTCCATATCTTACAATGTATTTCATGTTCTCCTATTTCCTCCCTAGTTAAATTTAAATTATTATAAATCCTCAATTAGTCTTGCTAAGTTTTTAAGATTTTTAACTTCATGAACTTCTGCACCAACTTTTATGTAGTCATCAACACAGCTTGTATGTGATTTCCAGTTTTCTTTTGGTTCTGGATTAAATATCAGTACTCGTTGTGTTTTTTCAACAATTTTTCTCAGTACCACTGCACTTTCTGCCAGTCCTTCTTTTTGTCTTGATTTCCAGTCTCGACAGTCTGTTAGTATTATTACAACTGTTCTATAATTTAGTGGTGCTTGATTTAGAAATTGTTTAAATGATTGTGTCATGTCTGATTCTTCATGTCGCATCCCATGAGCTTTTCTTTTATCCATTATACTTTGATATGTCCTGTAGTATGACTCTGTTTTTAGTTCTTCTGATATATCAATTATTTGGCTGTCAAATTCATATGTTGTTACTTTTCTAAATGATCTTTGACATCCATAGATTATTGAAAAAAACCAGCTGCTAATCCAGTCACATGATCCACTTATATCATTTAAAAATACGTGTTTTGACTTATCTAGTGGTGGTTTTGCTTTTTGTAGATCTATTAGTTTTCCACCATTTTTAAGGTTTTTACGTATTGTTTTTTGTATGCTTATCTTATTTTTATTTGCCTTTTTTTGACGTTTCATTCGTCTGTTTGCAATTTTCTTTCCTAGTTTTCTGCATACTTCTAGTGTTTTTTCATCGAATTGATTTAGTTGTGTTATGTCTGCATCTGGTATTTCTTTTTCTTTTAGTGTTTTTCTTTTCTGTAGATCTGCACTCATTTGTTTGAATATTATTTCCTCAAATGATATTTGTTTTGGTTTTGGTTTTTCTTTTGGTTTTGGTTTTTTGTTGAATTTTATTTCATCTGTTTTTATTTTCTCTGGGTCTTGTTTTTTTTCTGGTTTTTGTTTTTGTTTGTCTTTGTCTTTTTTTGGTGGTTTTTTTGTCAGGTCGCGTGGTGGTTGTTTTAGTTTTTCTGTTTCTTTAAATAGATCATCATATATTTTATTAAATTTTGCTTCATCGTATGAATCTTTCACATATACACTTTTAAATGCGAGTTTTAGGTTTTTTGATGAGTTTGTCAATTGCATTATCTCATATACATCACATGCTAGCTTTGTAGTTCTTATACTTACATTTACTCCTTCATCTCGTAGTTTGTTTGATAGTGCAATTATTTTTTCATCTGGCATTAAAAAAAAACATCCTATTACTTTTTATTATTATTGTGTCTTGTTTGGTGTTATTTTTATTTTTATTTATTCATGTAGTTCTCTATTAACATTGTTATATTTTTATATTCTCTTATATAAATGATTATATAAAATAAATAAATAACCACAATAAAAAGGAATATTTATCATGAAAACTAGAAATAAAATCCTGATAATCATAGCATTAGTTGCAATAATAGGCATCTATTCACAACTTATTGCACAAAATCATGAACACTTCGCAGATGATAATACAGGATATATTATAAAACATACATACGACTATTATAATTCAGATAAATGTATCATTCTAATTGCAGGAATTCATCCACGAGAAAAACTAGCAATAGATCCTGAAATTAAAGCAGCAGATGAATTTGCAAAAACAAACAACATAAAAATGATAGTCTATGAAGTTCACATAACAAAAGATGCAGATGACTACTCAAAAAGTCGATACAATGGTGAACATATCATAGCAAAATATGTAAATAGTGATGTTAGAAAATATCCAAATGCACCTGTTATAATATCACATTCACATAAACCAGGCTATGGTGAAGGATTTTATGTTGCAACACCTGCAATGGATGAAAAATCTGTTGAAATTGCAAATCATATAAAAGATAATGGATTTAACTACTATCCAGTACTTGGAAATGAGGAATATAATAGTACATCAGCAAAGCTTGTATCAAAACCAATAGCAAATAGTGGAAATCCAACACTGGTTTATGAAATTCCCGAAAATATCACAGAGTATGAATCAACAAAAAAAGCATGCAAATTATTTAAATTATGTAATTAAATTGGGTTTTTATAAAAAAAGTTAAAAAAAGAATTAAAAAGTAAAATACGTTTTTTTAATTAAAAGTTTATAGAAAAATCCATATATTTTCTCTTTTTTTAATTAAAAATTATATATCCAGATCCAATACTGATGATTTTGTCATCTCTTTTGAAATCTGATATAATTCTTCGGCTTCTTCTTCCTTAGAATAATATACCTTTTCGTTTTGAGGATTATAATATGGATAATTTTCACGTACACATACTTTAATTCCTTTGTATGTAGTTTCTACATAATCCCCTGCTTCTTCATTCTGATAAATCTTTATATCAGAGCTCATATTTGATCCTAAGGTTCTTTTCTGGACTGTCGAAGTGCTATTTTCTGTTTTATTATAGTTGCCTGTAATAATACATTTAATTTTTGACTTCATTACATCTCCTTCTTTAAAAAATATTTTCATAAATTGTTTTATTTAAAAAGTTATAAAATTTATCAAAATTATTTTTAGTACATACTACTATTTATTAAAAATATTATATAAATCTAAGTTAGTTTTAATAATAATAACTATTAAAAGTATTACAAATTTAATATTATAAAATAATATAATTAAAGAAAATCAAAAACTATTAACTATCTAAAAAAAATTACAAAAAGATAATATAATTAATTATAAAATAAAATCAATGGATGTGAAAATTGTGAAAGTAAAAAATCAATACATAATAGAAGATATAGATGATGCAAAATACAACATTAAATGCTGTGTAGAATCAAATCCTGAAAATAGCTATGATACAACATACTACTTCCATGATGGAGACAGATGGATAAAAGACTTCATAGACATAACAAAACTTTCACCAGAAGATAGAGATGAAAAAGATAAATTTGATGAATTCATAACACACCTTCATGACTACATTGTACATGACCATTTCTGGGAAGATCTTGCAGAAATAAAAGTTGGAGAATCATTAAAATCTGAAGAATATAAAGTTGTAATTAGAAACAACACACAATAAAAAGAAAATATAAAAAAAATATTACTGTAGTGGGGGATATTTTTATGCCAATTCATGAAATAAAATGTAGAATTATTGACAATACTTATGAAGATGATGATTTTGATATATTAACAAAAATAGTTCTTGATCATAGAAAAAAGGAAATTTATGCATGGGATGGCATTGAATGGAATAAGGATGGATTTAAGAGAATTTATTCTAGCAAAAAACAGATTGAATATAATGAATTTTACAATCGTATTGCAAAACTTGTTAATAGTGGACTTTTATTTGAAATAGCAAATGACTTAAATGAAGATGAAAGCTACTTATTTGAAAATGAAAGAATCTACATCTATATTGAAGAAAGAAAAGATCTCTAAAAAAAATACTTCCCCTCCCCTTACTTTATTTTATTACTACATCTAAACTTATTTTAAAAAAAAAGAATTTAAAAAAAAAGAGAATTTATACTCCTTTTCTATATTATGTCTGCAAGGTGTTGTCCTAATCTTTTTGCAATTGCAAGTATTGCATAAATTGGTGGTATTCCTTCTGCTTTTGGAAGTACTGATCCATCTGCAACATAGAGGTTTTCTATTTCTGTTTGAAGATTACTATCTACAACTTCTCCTACTGGTGATGTTGCAATTAGATGTGCTCCTCTTGTGTGTGTTGATGAGATACTTTCCATGTCAACACCTGCTTGTTTTAGTATTGCTCCTGCTATTGCTGATGCTTGTGCAATGTATGCTACATCATCATAGTCTATTGATTTTTCTACCTTATTTGCATATACTTTTCCTTTCCTGTTATCTGGGATTTTTATCATGAAGCTTAATACATCATCAGCTGTTGCATCAGGATGTGTTTGTTTTATTCCATCAAGTACATACTGGCTTGTATGTGGTGATATTACAGCATATGGAAGTTTTATGAATTTGTTCATTTCTATTTGTTTTGTCTGATTTGCTCCTTTATAGTATCCTCCTATTGTTATGAATGGATCTACTGCAAATGTTTCACCTGCTGTATTTATTCCTGCAAGTCTTAATAATTTTGGTGTTACAACTCCTCCTGCTGCAACTACTACTATATCAGCTGTATATGTATTTGCCTTGTTTGTAACTACCCCTTTAATTTTTGAATCTTCAACTAATAATTTTACTACTTCTTCATCTGTTATTAGTTTTGCACCGTTTTGTTGTGCTATTTTAAGGTCTTCAAGACTGCTCCATTTTGCTCCATGTGGACATCCCCATGCACATTTTCCACATTGCTTACATTTTGTTGCATCTATTGCTTTTGGCATTGGTTGCATGTCAAATCCAAGTTCTTCTGCTGCTTTTTGAAGAATATGATCAGCATCTCCTATGTGTGATTCTGGCATTGGTGCAATTTTTAGTTCATCTTTTAGTTCATCAAGTTGTTTTGTTATGTCTATGTCATATTTTTTTAATTCTTCAACAAATGATGGTATGAAATTTCCAGCAATTACTGTGGATGATCCTCCAACTAGTGTTGTTTTTATGATCTCCATTTCATTTCTATCCCATGTATCATAGTATTTATATGCATCTTTTGTATCAGCTAGTGGTCCTTTTTCAATTATTAGAACTTCTGCATCCTTATTTTTTGAAAGTTCTTTTGCAACACTTAGTCCCCCAGTTCCTGCACCTATTATAATTACTTTTGTCATTTAAGTTCTATTCTCCTTTTTTTGATTTTTTATAGTTTGTTATAGGATCATGATATATTATTTCTTGTTTTTCTTTTTTGGTTTTTCTAGATTTGGATTTTCTATTAGATTTTTTATTATTTGTTGTTTGTTTTGTTTGTTTTGGCTGTATTGGTATTTGTGATGTTAGTGGATCTTGTTGTGTTTGTTGATATTGTTGTGGTGGTATTTCTGGTTGTGGTTGTATGTATTCATCTGGCTGTTGTGGTTGTTGTGGTTGTTGTTGATTGAAGTATACTTCTTTTTGTGGTATTTGTTTTGGTGGTTTTTGGAAGTATACTTCATCTTTTTGTTGTGTTTTTTGTTTTTTATTGCCTCCAAGTAGGTTTAGTATGAATATTACAGCTGATGATACTACTGTTGTTATTATGATTGCTATTATTATTGGTATTGCAACTCCTATTGCTTGATTTATTATTGTATCTGTTAGTGTTATGCTTACTGGTATTGGTGTTTCTGGTGTAAATTGTGCAAAAAACATTCCAGCAGGATATGATATTACATAGCCTATGATTGTATAGAGTACTGCTGCTATTATTGCATCTTTTCTTCTTTTTGATATTAGTGTTGTTATTAAACCTATTAGTGCTAAGATGATTATGTAGCTTATTGATAGTCTTGTTAGTATTAAAGCCGCTATTGCTACAACTACTATTTCTATTGATCTTAGTATTTTTGAATCCAATTTTATCATTTCCCTATCATGTATTATATTTATAATCAACAAACAATATATAACAATTGTTATATTATTATTAGATTATTAAAAAATTATTAAATTTATATTAATATATATTATAATAGCAATTAAAATTTTATGAAAAAAAATATGAAAATCCACTAATAAAAAAAAATACAAAAGGAGAAATCAACAATTAAATACAAAACAATAGAACATCCAAACAAACAAGAAGCATACAAACTAATAGATGATGGATTTAATAAAAAAAGTATGATAATAATCCTTGCAAAATGTCACGTAGAATATGAAGGAAGAGCAAGAAGTAAACTAGATACAGGTGACAGACTCATACTAATAAAAAAAGATGGAACATTTACAATACACCAACAACTAAATCTAGACCCAGTAAATTGGCAAGCACCAGGATGTAAAAACACAGTAGAATATAAAAATGGAAACCTAACTCTGAAAAGTAAGAAAACAAAGCCAAATGAAGAAATAATAGTATATCTTGATGAAGTATACACAGCAACATACTACAACTGTGTTGATACAAAAGATCTTGAAATAAGAGGATATGAAAAACACATGGTAGATCTTGCATGGGAAAATCCAGACCTACTTGAAAAGGGATTTAGACCAACAAGACGAGAATACCAGACAGACAATGGATTCATAGATCTAATGGGAAAAGATAAAAATGGAACATTAATGATTCTAGAATTTAAAAGTAGAAAAGCAGGAACAAATGCAGTAAAACAACTAAAAGGATACATAGACTGCTTTGCTGATAATAAAGACTTTGTACGAGGAATAATAGTAGCACCAGACATAACAGACAATGCACAAGAAATGCTTGATGAACTACAAATGGAATTCATAGCAATGGATCCACCACTAGATCTTCTAAAACATAAAACATCAACACTAGATTCATTCTTCTAGATACAAATTAAAAAAAAAGAGAAAAAGAAAAGAAAATAATTACAATATACATTCATCATATTCAACATCTAAACTTTGAAGAATAGCCTCAACAATACATGCAGTATTCCATCCAATAATCTTAGTTGCAACCTCTTCAAGTTCATCTGGAACTTCCTCAACACCATATGGACGTATTAATATAATAGGCTTACTAAAGCTTTGAGCATACCTAATATGCTCTTCTATTTTTTCTCTATCATCATCCCAAAGACCTGATAGAACAATTAATACATCACAATCAGCAATTGCTTCAGCATAATTATCACAATCTGTAGTGTCAGTCCACTTAAATGCTTCTGTAGCATCAGAAAGTCTTTTTATGAAAACATTATAATCTTGACAATCCTTTGGATATGATATAAATACATTATAATCTCCTAAATCATTTTCTGGAAATAAATCTAACATCCTATTTCTACCTCTTATTTAATTTTATATTAATGAATTACGTTCAATTTCAATCTCATCACCAGTATCATCATCATAAATAATAAAACAATCCTCAGGACAGATACTAGCTGCTGTTTCTACTTCATAGAGTGATTTAATAACTTTTGATGCAATGTTATCTGAATCAATAAATCCACCTTCTATTGCAACAAGATTATCATCATCTAATATGAGAATTTGTGATGTTTTAATACATGCACCACAACCTCGACATTTATTTCTATTAATTTCTACTTCATACATACCTAAATCACCTACTATTTAAGGGCTATGATAATTTTAAATAATTCTAATTTCTATTTATTTTTTTTAGTAATTGTATAAATTATATTAAATTAATAACTAATAAACAATACTATCATATTTATTGGAGGGAATAAAACAAATGCAGGATTTTAAAATAGCAACATGTCAGATGGATGTATGTGAAAATAAAGATGAAAATATAGAACATGCAATACAATTAATAAAAAAAGCATCAGCTAACGATGCAAAGCTTATCACACTACCTGAAATATTTAATGGACCTTATGATACAGCAAAGTTTATTGAATTTGCAGAAGATGAAAATGACGGCCAAACACTACAAGCTATGAGTAAAACTGCAAAAAAACATGACATATACTTGCAAGCCGGATCAATAGCTGAAAGATGTGATGATAAAATATACAACACAGCATACCTATTTAACCCTGATGGTGAGATAATTGCAAAACATAGAAAAATGCATCTTTTTGATATTAATACAAAAACAATGAAATTTACAGAATCAGACACACTAACTGCAGGAGATAAGATTACAACAGTAGATACAGATCTTGGTGTAATATCAATTGCTATATGTTATGATGTACGTTTTCCACAACTTTGGACTTTAATGAGTCAAAATAAGTCTGATATAATACTACTTCCTGCAGCATTTAATATGACAACAGGACCACTTCACTGGCAAACTCTTATTCGCACACGTGCAATTGACACACAAGCATATGTTGTTGCAACATCACCAAGTAGAATTGACAATCCATACTATGTTGCATGGGGACATTCTATGATTGTAGATCCATGGGGTAAAATATTATCAGAAGCTGAAACTAAAGAGGAAATTCTCTATGCTGACATTGAAAATAATAAAATAGATGATGTACGCGAGCAAATTCCTGTTCTTAAAAATAAAAGAAATGACATCTATGAAACAATAATGAAATAAAAATAAAATGAGAAAGGAGAGGATAGATTTAGATATTAAAAAAAAAGATGAAGTATTAGTATCTTTTTCTACTTTTTAATACTCCTAATCTTTTCTTTCTTCCTATTTTTCTTAGCTTTTTAATGCTAACTTTTTTATCACTAGATTTTTTAATTGATGGTTTTTCAGCATCTTTCTTTTTAGATACTCGTTTAACTGCAGCTTTTGTAGGTACTGGTTTTTTATCTGATTCAATTTCTTCAGATACTCTTTTTATTGCTTCTTTTGAAGGTACTGGTTTTTTATCTGATTCGATATCTTCTGATACTCTTTTTATTGCTGAATTTTTAGGTTTAGGATTTTTTTCAGAAACCATCTTTTTTGATGCTCTTTTTGTTGCAGATTTCTTTGCTATGGATTTTTTAGATGATGCCTTCTTAGTTGATTTCTTTGTTGTTGACTTTTTAGTAGTAGATTTTTTATCTGTTGATTTCTTAGTTGTTGACTTTTTAGTAGTAGATTTTTTATCTGTTGATTTCTTTGTTGTCTTTTTTGATTCTGATTTTTTTGATGATTTCTTTTTTGATTTTTTAGGTTTTGGATCTATCTTTTTAAGTGCTTTATTTGCAACTTTTTTAAATTCTTTATCTCCTGTTGCTGCACGTCTTGCCTTTTTAATTGGATCTACTGCTTTTTTATCTCCAATATCACCAAGTGCTTTTGTTGCTGATGTTCTTACACCCCAATCTTCATCAACAAGAAGTTCAATTATTGGATCTACAGCTTCTCCTACTTCCATTTCACCAAGTGCTTTTGCTGCAAATTTACGTATTGCAAAGTCCTCACTTGAAAGAGCATTAATTAATTCTTCTGCTACTGCTGCATCACCAATATCTTTAAGTGCAAGTATACCGTATTTTTGAACCATTTCATCATCTTGTTTTAAGACATTTATTAATGGTTTTATTGATGCATCACCAATTTCTGATAATGATTTTGCTGCCTGAAATCTTACAAGTGGATTTTTATCTTTAAATGTGTCAATTAATATATCTATAGCATCTTCTGGATATTCAATTAATTCTTTACATGCTTCTATTCTTATTGTATGATCTTCATTTGATAGTTTTTGTTTTATCTCATTAATTGTCACTAATATCAACCTTCTATTATTGTTATCTTTCAATGAATTTCTATTATGTAGATAGTAATCAATGCCCCTTTTTTAGTATAGTCTTAGTTTTTTTCTATAATCCCATAATAATCCATAAAATCTTACATTAAGTTATATTATGTTTTCTATTTTTAGTTATAATAATTTTATTATATGTATGTTTTTCTTTTTAGTAAAAAAATTATATCCTATAAATTTAAAATATAATAGCATAAGAGAAAATGGTATTTTTCTTACTATTTTATAAAAAAACAATAGGATATTTTATTTATGAAGAGAATAGTTTTATCAGGAACAGGTAGTGGAGTAGGAAAAACAACTATATCTACAGGTATTATGAAGGCATTATCTGATGAATTTAAGATTCAGTCATTTAAGGTAGGACCTGATTATATTGATCCATCATATCATAGTTGTGCAACATCTATACCTTCACGTAATTTAGATTCATTTTTTATGTCTGATGGTCAAATAAGACAATCCTTTAAAAATGGTATGCAACATTCAAAAGCAAAATATGGTATTATTGAAGGAGTACGTGGATTATATGAAGGTATAAGTCCAGTAAGTGATGTTGGAAGTACATCATCTATTGCAAAGGCACTAAATGCTCCTGTTATATTAATTATTAACAGTCGAAGTTTAGTTAGAAGTGCTGCTGCTATGGTACTGGGTTTTAAAGCATTAGATCCTGAAATTAAAATTGAAGGTGTAATACTTAACAATACAAAAAGTGAAAAACACTACCTTAAAACTAAAAAGGCAGTTGAAACTCTTACAAACACACCTGTTATTGGTGGAATTATACGAAACCCCGATATTACAGTAAAACAAAGACATCTAGGCTTAATACCAGCTGTTGAAAAAGATACAATAGCAGGTATGGTAGAAAAATGGGGTGAGTTAATTAAGGAAAATATTGATCTTGACATGCTTGTTGAAATTATGAAAAGAAGTGATGATATAGAAGATGACTATGCACCTATCTGGTCTGAAACTACAACAAAACAGAAGACAAAAGTAGCAATACCATTTGATGAAGCATTTAACTTCTATTATCGTGAAAATATAGAAGCACTTGAGGCTAACAATGCAGAAATTGAATATTTCAGTCCAATACATGATGAAGTTATGCCAGATGCTGATGCATTATATATTGGTGGTGGATATCCTGAAATATTTAAAAAAGAATTATCATCAAATACCTCAATGTTAAAGTCAATAAAACAATTCTCAGATGATAACAATCCAATCTATGCTGAATGTGGAGGTCTTATGTATTTAACACGTTCTATTGATGATATGCCAATGGTTGATGTATTTAACTATAAATCAACACTTACAAAGAAAGTTCAAGGATTAAGCTATACAATAGCAGATGTAATACAAGACAATCCTATACTTAAAAAAGGTCAATCATACCATGGACATGAATTCCATTATTCAAAAGTTGAATATACAGGAAATAATAAGAACGACTTTGCACTTGAAATGAAACGTGGTGTAGGAATTACAGGAAAATATGATGGACTACTAAAAAACAATACACTTGCAAGTTATGTTCATACACACACCGCATCAATGGATGAATTTGCATATAACTTTACACAAAATGCATTATAAAAGTAGAATAGAATTAATGGTATTTAATAATATAGATTTATTATATTTTTTTGAAGTGAAAAAATGGTTGTAAAAATTGCAATAATAAAAATGGGAAATATAGGAACATCACCTATACTAGATTTAATACTTGATGAAAGAGCAGATCGTGAAGATATAGATGTAAGAACAATAAGTTCTGGAGCAAAGATGGGAAAAGCACAACTTGATGTGCTTGATTATGTTAAAGAAAATGATTTTGATCTTATCTTATTTATAAGTCCAAATCCAAGTATTGGAGGACCTAAAAGTGCACGTGAAATACTAGCAGAAATTGACATTCCAACAGTAATAATTGGAGATCAGCCAGGTGAAAGAGCAATAAGTCAGATAAAAGAACAAAATCTTGGATATATCATAATAAAAGCAGATCCAATGATTGGTGCAAGACGTGAATTCCTTGATGCTACAGAAATGGCAATATTTAACGCTGATATTATGCGTGTTCTTGCAATTACTGGTGTTTTCAGACTTATTCATACAACAATTGATGATATGGTTGAAGAAATTAAAAACAATAAAAATGTAACACTTCCAGAACTCATAGTTACATCAGAAAATGCAACTGATGCTGCTGAATTTAAAAATCCATATGCTAAAAGTAAGGCAATAGCAGCATATAATATTGCATCAAAAGTTGCAGAGATGGATGTTGAAGCATGTTTTAAAGTGAAAGATCCTGAAAAATACATACCAATGGTATGTGGTGCACATGAAATGATGGCAACAGCAGCTCAACTTGCACAACAAGCACGTGATATTGAAAAAAGTAATGATGTACTTTTCAGATCATCACACAAACGTAATGGTGATGTAGAAGTAAAACACCACCTTATGGATTGATATTAATTTTAAATCATTCATATAAATTATTTCACCACCACTATTTTTTATATTCTTTTTATTTAATTTTAAATACTGTATTTTACATAAATTAAATTAATAACTTTTTTTAAGTTATATATTCTAAAAATAAATAATTTTAATTAGTTTTATCACGTAATAACTAATTAGAATTTTTTTAAATAAAAATAGGAGTGTTAATTTGACTAATGAATCAAAAAAAGAAAACATTGAATTAATACTAGGAGATTATAAAAAAGCTATTCGTAAACTTTCATGGCCAATTGTTGTCAGTCTACTTATTTCAGTATCATATAATTTTATTGATTGTATGTGGGTTGCAAAACTTGGAAGTAATGAACTAGCTGCAATGGGACTAATATTACCATTATATTTTGTTTTTGTAGCTTTTGGAAGTGGACTTGCAACAGGTGTTAATAGTCTTATTGCACGATATATTGGAGCACGCAACTTTAAAAATGCAAGCAATAGTGCAGTACATGGAATATTTCTAACAATTATTGCATCAATTCTACTTGCAATTGTAATGAATTTATCACTTCCATATATTTTAGCACTTATGCATGCAGGAAGTGCAACAACTGCAGCCCTTGAATATGGAAATATAATATTTAATGGAGCCTTTGTATTATTTTATAGTAATGTTGGTATTGCAATTTTAAGATCAGAAGGAGATGTAAAACGTGGAATGTATTTAATGACAGCAACCACTATTTTAAATATAATTCTTGACCCAATATTTATATTTAATTTTAATATGGGAATTGGTGGTGCTGCATGGGCTACCATAATTACTGAAACTATTAACTGTATCGTTCTTATCTACTGGATCATATCAAAAAGGACACATACCTTAATGTTTCATTTAGAGACTTTAAATATAACACAGATATTGCAAAAAAGATTTTATCTGTTGCAATACCAGATACATCAGAAGATATACTAAGTAGTTCAATATTTATTATTGAAAACTATATTCTTGCAATGACAGGAGGTGTAGTTGCTGTTGCAGTTTATGCAGCTACTTTAAGAATTACTAAACTTATTACTATTCCAATTAAAGGTTATGGTTCTGCATTAATTACAGTTGCAGGAGCAGCATATGGAGAAAAAGATTATACAAAGTTTGATAAATCATTTAAGTATACAATGAATATCTCAATTATTGTTACATTTTTACTTGTTATAATTTTTTATATATTTACACCACAGATATGTTCACTATTTTCAAGTGGAAATACTCAAATTATATCATATATTACTGATGCAACACGTTATTTACTTATATTTATGGTATTTCAATGTTTTAGTGTAATTCCATGTATGCTTTTCCAGTCTGTTGGTAAAGGAACAACATCACTTATACTTTCACTTTGGAGAAGTATAATTTTAAAAGTTATATTTACAGTAGGAGTATTTGCTATACTTTTAAATAATGGATTTTACAGCATATATAATGGATATATTATGAGTTTAATATTTGGTGGAATTGTAGCATTTATGTGGGCTTTAAGATATATTAGAAAATTAAAAAAATCAGATGATACAATTACTATATAGTAATTTCACACAATCACCACCCCTAACTTTTTTTTATATATAAATACTAACTTATACAAAATAGTAGTAAGTAACTTAATTTACAATGATTAAACTTATATATTCAATGAATTCTATGAAAAAACTAAATTTGATTCTATTTTTTTACAAATAAATTTCTTCTTTTTTTACAACTAAAAACAACGACTTTTTCTTTTTAAAATAAAATATGAGAGGTGAAATTGTTATGTCAGGTAATGTTCAAAAAAATAGTAATATTGAACTTCTTCTTGGAGATCATAAAAAGGCAATACGTAAGCTTGCATGGCCTATGATGGTAAGTATGTTTCTTATAATGGCATATAATCTTGTTGATAGTATATGGGTTGCAGGTCTTGGTGCTGATGCTCTTGCTGCTATTGGATTTATAAATCCGTTATATATGATTCTTATTGGTCTTGGTAATGGTATTGGAGCTGGTGCAAATAGTATGATTGCACGTTTTATTGGAGCTGATGATTATGATGGTGCAAATAATTCAGCACTGCATAGTCTTGTGTTGACTATTATAATTTCAATTTTTGGTGGAGCTTTAATATGTTTTATGCTTCCTATGATTCTTGAGGCTATGGGTGCAGGAAGTGCAACAGGTGCTGCTCTTGAATATGGATATATTGTATTTGGATGTATGCTTGTATTTATATACAGTAATGTTGCTACTGCTATTTTAAGATCAGAGGGTGATGTTAAACGTGCAATGTATTCAATGGCTATTACTGCTATTTTAAATATTATTCTTGATCCTATAATGATTTATGTTTTAAATATGGGAATTAGTGGTGCTGGATGGGCTAGTGTTATATCTGCTCTTATTAGCTGTGTTGTACTTCTCTACTGGCTTCACTTTGAAAATAAGATGTATCTTGATATTAATTTTAAGAATTTTAAATATAATTCTGGTATTTTTAAGGGAATTCTTGGTGTTGCAATACCATCAACTTCTGAAAATATTATTATCAGTATTCTTAATATGATTTCAAATTGGCTTCTTGTAATTACAGCAGGTACTGTTGCTGTTGCTACATATACTGCAGCTTTTCGTGTAATTTTACTTGCTAATATTCCTATTATGGGTCTTGGTACTGCTTTAATTACTGTTTCTGGTGCTGCATTTGGTGCTCGTAACTATGAAAAGCTTAAAAATGCATTTATATATACTTTGAAGTTGGGTGTTATGATTTCAACTGTGATGATTGCAATTGTTTATATTTTTGCTCCACAAGTTAGTATGTTATTTGCATATAATTCTAGTAGTGCTCTTGCACCACAGATTTCTGAGACTTTGCGTATTATGATTGTTTTTGTCTATTGTATGTGTCTTGGAAGTGTTGCATCTATGATGTTCCAGGGTGTTGGTCGGGGTAGTGTTGCACTGATTCTTACTGTTATTCGTGCTTTGATTCTTGAGAGTATATTTTCAATATTATTTGCTCTTACCTTCGCTTGGGGTGCTTATGGTGTTTATTATGGAGTTGTAACGGGTGGAATGATTGGTGGTCTTATCTGTGTAGGATGTGCAATGTTCTACTTTAGAGGTCTTTTAAAATCTAGTACTACTTCATAATTTATTAACCTCCCTTTTTTATTATTCTTTTTTTATTAAATTACACTTGCAACATATCTTAATAATACATTTTACTTATCCTTGTATGATTTATTTTACTTTTTAAATAATTTACTTTTTTAATTATTGCTTTTTAAATAATTTACAAAATTAATTATTGACAAAGTCAATAGTTTTATATACAAGCATAAATAGAATATATAAATAGAACATAAAAATTCTAAAAATAAAAATAATTAAAAAAAATATTTTTTAGGTGAAAAATAAATGAAATGCACAGAAAATAAATGCTTAAAAGATGAATGCACAAAAAATGAATGTACACGCGACAAAGACAATTTATCATTATCATTTCTATTTTCTGCATTCCTGAAAAATAAAAAAATATACTTTAATAAAGCTCTCAAAGAACATAACATCACAATAGCACAAATGCCCGTGCTCATATCACTTCTTAAATTTGATGACTATGTATATCAAAAAAACCTAGTTAAATCACTATACATAGACACAACACTTGTTACACGTTATCTTAGAATACTTGAAAATGAAAAACTTATAAAACGTATAGAAGACTATGAAAACAGACGACAAAAT
This sequence comes from Methanosphaera sp., assembly GCF_022768985.1. Taxonomy (NCBI): domain Archaea; kingdom Methanobacteriati; phylum Methanobacteriota; class Methanobacteria; order Methanobacteriales; family Methanobacteriaceae; genus Methanosphaera; species Methanosphaera sp. Next base: position 134,165 of record NZ_JALEKL010000011.1, read on the forward strand.
AAGATAAAACTAACAGATAAAGGAAGAAAACTGGCAACAAATTCATACCAAGAACTCCTTGAATATGAAAATACAGTTATTGATGATGTTATTTCAAGAGACGATATAATGGATATTTTAATATCAATAATTGAAAATCAAGATAAAATAAACAAGGGAGGAAAAGATTAAATTGGCAGATGAAATAGTAGAAAAAAATAGTAACATTGAACTACTCCTAGGAGATCATAAAACTGCAATTAAAAAACTAGCATGGCCTATGATGGTAAGTATGTTTCTTGTAATGGCATACAACCTAGCAGACGGTGTATGGGTAGCAGGACTAGGAGCAGATGCACTAGCAGCAGTAGGATTTATCACACCATTATTTATGATACTTGTTGGTCTTGGAAATGGAGTTGGAGCTGGAGTAAACAGTCTAGTTGCACGTTTTATAGGATCAGATAACTATAAACAGGCAAACAACACAGCATTACATAGTCTAGTATTAACTGTAATAATATCAATAGTAGGAGCTGTTGTAATGTGTCTTGCACTCCCAACGATTCTTGATGTTATGGGTGCAGGATCAGCTACACAAACAGCACTTGATTATGGATACATTGTATTTGGATGTATGATTGTATTTATATACAGTAACGTTGGAACAGCAATTCTAAGATCAGAAGGAGATGTAAAACGTGCAATGTATGCAATGGCAGTAACAGCAATTATAAACATTATTCTTGACCCTATAATGATCTACACACTAGGAATGGGAATTAGTGGAGCAGCATGGGCAACAGTAATATCAGCTGCAATGAGCTGTCTTATACTTCTTTACTGGATACATTACAAAAAAGACACATACCTTGATTTAACACTATCAAACTATAAAACTGATAGAAAAATCATAACAGGAATTCTTAACATTGCAATTCCATCTACAGCTGAAAACCTTATCTTCAGTATACTTGGTATAATTGAAAACTGGCTTCTTGTAACAACAGCAGGAACAGCAGCAGTAGCTGCATATACAGCAGCATTAAGACTTATACAAATTGCAAACATTCCTATCATGGGACTTGGTACAGCATTAATTACAGTTGCAGGAGCAGCATATGGTGCTCACAACTATGAAAAACTTAAAAATGCATTTACCTACACCCTCAAAATGGGTCTTATTATTACAACAGTAATGGTAATATTATTCTACATATTTGCACCACAAATAAGTATGATCTTTGCATTTGGATCAAGTTCAACACTTGCACCACGTATTGCAGAAATTATACGTATTATGATCATATTCATATACAGTATTTGTATGGGAGCAGTAGCTGCAATGTTATTCCAAGGTGTTGGTAAAGGTACAACATCACTTGCACTTACAGTTATCAGATCATTACTACTTGAAGTTGTATGTTCCATACTCTTTGCATTAGTATTTGGTCTTGGAGAATACGGTGTTTACTATGGAGTTGTAACTGGTGGTATTATTGGTGGATTTATAAGTTTAGGATTTGCATTATTTTATCTTAAACGTCTCAGATCAAACTATCATCCACCAGAAAATGCAGACTTATAGATATTCTAACTTAAACCTCATATTTGTAGAATTATAGATTAATTCTACTTTCTTTTTTTATATTTTCTTATTTTTAATAGATCTATTAAAACAAACTTAACATTATTCTAAATTATATTTTATGTAATGATTAATTATAATTAATTATAAATAGATCATGATAAATAATTATAAATAATAATATTTAGGAGAAAATTATAATGTTAAAAGATAAAGTAGCTGTAGTAACAGGTGGAACAAGAGGAATAGGATTTGCAACAGTACAAACATTCCTCGACAATGGATGTAAAGTAGTACTATTTGGATCAAGACAAGAATCAGTAGATAAAGCATTAGCAAAACTTGATGAAATTAATCCTGACTATGCAGTTGAAGGAATGTATCCTAAACTAACAGATGAAGCAGAAATTAAAGAAGCATTTGCTACAATAAAAGAAAAATATGGAAAAATCGATATTTTAGTAAACAATGCAGGTGTTGCAGAAGACAAACCAATTGAAAATCTTAGTGTTGAAGATTTCCAAAGAACAATTGACTTAAATGTAAATGCAATATATGTATGTACAAAAGCAGTTACAGAAATTATGAAAGATCAAGGTGAAGGAGTAATACTCAACACAAGTTCAATGGTATCACTCTATGGACAAGCATCAGGATGTAGTTACCCTGCATCAAAATTTGCAGTAAATGGTCTTACAAAATCTCTTGCACGTGAACTTGGTCCTGCAAATATTCGTGTAAATGCAGTAGCACCTGGTGTAATTGCAACAGATATGGTAGCATACCTCCCAGAAGAAGTAGTTGAAAGAATTGCATCAACAATACCTTTTAAACGTATGGGACAACCTGAAGACATAGCAAATGCATTCTTATTCCTTGCAAGTGATATGGCATCCTATGTAACAGGTGAAATTCTATCAGTTGATGGAGCTACAATGACATAAATCTTTTTAAGATTATAACCTCCAAATTACCATTCCTTTTTTTTATATTTTTTTTAAATAATTTTACTATATTTCATATAAATATTCTACAATGTTTAATTTTAATTACTTGAAAAATAATAAAAACTAGTTTGAATAAATACTAAACTATAAAAAGATTAACTTTTTTTTAAATTAACTTAATATGGGAGAAAAAAATGGATAGTTTATTAGCAATACTTATCGTAGTATATGTTCTTTTAATGCTACTTGTTGGATTTGTTGCATATAATCGTACAAGTAACTCAGTTGATTATCTTGTAGCAGGTCGTGAAACAAATCCATACATCATGGCATTAAGTTACGGTGCTACATTTATAAGTACGGCGGCTATTATTGGTTTTGGAGGTCTTGCTGGAACTAATGGTATAGGTATACTATGGCTTGTATTTTTAAATATTGCAGTTGGTATTCTTCTTGCATTTGTAGTATTTGGAAAACGTACACGTAAGATGGGTCAAGCTCTTAATGCTTTAACATTTCCTGAATTTATTTCAAAAAGATTCAATAGTAAATTTATACAATACTTCAGTGGAGCTTTAATATTTATTTCAATGCCTATATATGCTGCTAGTGTACTTATTGGTGCAGCCAGATTTCTTGAAACAACAGTAAATATCGACTTTAAAATTTGTATTATAATCCTTGCAATTATTATAGGATTTTATGTAATATATGGTGGACTTAAAGGTGTAATGTATACAGATGCACTACAGGGAACAATTATGTTTGCTGGAATGCTTATCTTACTTGTAAGTATATATCACATGCTTGGTGGAGTAACTAATGCTCATCACATGTTAACACAGATGGCACCTCTATTTCCAGAATCAGCCAAGGCAACAGGTGCAACAGGGTGGACAACATTCCCAACGATGGGATCGCCGTTCTGGTGGAATCTTGTTTCATCAATTATTCTTGGTGTAGGAATTGGAGCTATAGCTCAACCACAACTTGCTGTACGTTTTATGACAGTAAAATCAAATAAAGAATTAAATCGTGCAGTTCTTGTTGGTGGTGTATTTATATTTGTAACAACATTCACAGCATACATTGTAGGTGCACTTTCAAATGTATACTTCTTCCAGCATACAGGACAAATTGCAATTACTGCTGCTGGTGGTAATGTTGATAAGATTATTCCAACATTTATTAATGCAGCAATGCCGAATTGGTTTACATATATCTTTATGTTAACACTACTTTCTGCTGCTATGAGTACAATCAGTACACAGTTCCATGTTCAGGGATCTTCAATATCACACGATATTTATGGTGTGCTAAAAGGTCATAAAAGAGACAGCTTAAAAGTTACAAGAATTGGTATTCTTATTGCTATTATAATTGCTGTAGTTTTAGCATTCATATTACCTGAAAACATTGTAGCTCAAGGTACTGGTATATTCTTTGGTATTTGTGCTGCAGCATTCCTTCCTGTATATATTTGTGCTCTTTTCTGGAAACGTGCAACAAAACAGGGAGTTATTGCTGGAATTACTAGTGGTACACTTATAAGTCTTTTCTGTCTTATATTTACTCATAAAAAAGAGGCAGTTGGACTTGGAATTTGTAAAGCTTTAACTGGTCAAAGTGTTCTATTTACTGCTATGCCATGGCCGTATGTTGATCCAATGGTTATTGCATTACCACTTTCATTTATAATTACAATTGTTGTATCACTTCTTACACAGAATTCTAAAAAAGAACAAGAAGATATTGATGCATTATTTGAAGGTAAAACTGAAGGTGGAGATATAAATGATTGAGATTCTAGGTTTTACAGATCCAATGATTATTGCAGCATATCTTTCATGTATTATTATTACATTAATTTGTATAATTTATGGTGTAAAAAACTGGAATAGTGAAGATTAAATCTTCCTTTCCTATTTTCTTTTTTTTTATTTTGAAATTTTATTAAATTTATTTCTTTTTATAAATTATTTCTAGTATTTTTTTTTATTTGGAAAATTAGTTCTATTTTTTTTTAAAAATTAAATTAAATAATATTTTGTATATTATAGAAAATAAGAATTGATTTTTGAAAAATAAGTTTATATTAAAAAAAGTGGTATTTATGATAAAAAAGGCGTCTAAAAAAAAGTTAAAAAAAGAGAAATAGCTCTACGCTACTTCATCTATTCTGTTATTGCTTGTACAGGACATGCTTCTGCACATAATCCGCATGCAACACAAGCGTCTGCATCTATTGTGTAAGGAGTTCCTTCTGAAATACAATTTACTGGGCATGCTTCTACACATAATCCGCATGCAACACAATTATCTCCTATTTGGTAAGCCATATTTATCACCTTTATTAATATATAATATTAGTTTTTTAACTAACAATTAACTTTTTATGAGAATTTTAATATATATTTTACTATTATTATAAACACCTAAAAATATTAAAATAAATAATATCTAATCTATTTTGGATCTATTAATTCTTTTAATTTATCTTCATCAATATCAAGCATGTCACTTACTTCTTTTAGCTTTTCTGAATCTGATTTTACGTCAAAATCATCAAATATTCCCATAGTTTCATTATTTCCTAAATTTTCTGAAACTTCTAGTGAATTAAGAATTGTATTAATGTATGTTTTTATGATTTTCTCTTTATTTTCTTTGTAGTTTTCATCATCTTTAATGTCTTCTATTGAATTTTCATATACATTAATGATGTATCCTATGTCATATTTATCTGTAAATTCAAATACCATGTCAATATCATATTTTTCAACGATTTCAGATAGCACTTCAAGATAGAATATGATTTGATCTTTACTAAATAGTTCATATCCTGACTCTGTCTTATTTATACCTATTGCTGTTGTGATTTTATAGTTTAATTCATCAAGATCTATTTCATCATCTACTTTTGGTAGTGTTTGTAGTTTTTCATCAAGTATGCTTTGTGCTTTCTTCTCTATTGGTGTTTTTTTATGATTTAATGCTAATTCTTCAAAGCTGTTGTAGTGAAGAAGTAGTAGTTGTCTTTTATCATCTTCTGTTTTTGTAATGTCTAGTATTTTGAAACAATTTAGTATTCCTGATACTGCAAGATTCATATTTTTGTGTTCATCAACTAAGTGTTCTTTTGGAATCTCTTGAAACTCCTTTGATAATATGTAAAATCTTGTATTTTTTAATTGATTTGTAAGACATCCTACCCCATATACATCACAGGGATTGTATAAATATGAACCTACCATGTAAGTTTCAAATATTTCATCATCCATATGTGTATCATATACAAATAAATTATAGTTTTTAGGACTTATCTGATCTTTCAATTCTCTTTGCTGTTTTTTATTTAACTGTGTAAAATCAATATCATCTGTTAATTCAAATAACTGCTTTTCATCTTTAAAAATATTTTCATCACTCATAAATTACAACTCCCTATTTAAAAAAAAGGATAAAAAAAAGAATAAATTGGAGGTTAAGTTTCGGCTTTCTTTGAATTTTTACGGTAAGCTGAAGGCAACACGCCAATTTCTGATTTAAATGCCTTTGAAAACTTACTACTATTTTTATATCCAATCATACTTGCAATCTTTGTAATTGGATAATTTGTATTTTCAATTAAATCCTTTGCTCTTTGGAACTTATATGAACGATACCATGAATATAACGGTCTTCCATACATCTCTTTAAAACAACTTTTAAGTGTTGTAATATTAATTCCAAATTCAACTGATAAATCATCAAGTGATGCATAGCTTCCAATGTTACGTGAAATCATATTTTTAATCTTACGAACAACACGAATTTGAGAATCAGTAAATGTTTTAAGTTTAGGATCATCTTCAGGATCAACCATATCAAAGTTATAAATATGTATCATTAATTCCAGGAATTTAATACGAAAATAACCTTTCTTTACACCCTCCATTGATGAATTGAAGTTTATTATCTGATTTAAAACTTCCTCAATTTGATTGTTATTAGTATATATCAAGTTTGGATGGCGTCTAATAATTCTAAATAAATTATTAATAGCATCATTCGTATTTAAATATGATTTTAATACTTGACCACTTGTTTTTGTTAATATTATATTTAAAATATGGGTTCCTTCACCATAATTAAATGTATCAGGATATTCATCAATTGAGTATATATTCATATCTCCATCTTTTAAAAATAGATATTTATCTTTAGTATTTGCAGGAACCTGACAACGTCCTTTAATTATACAATTTATAATAATTGTATCTTTAGGATTTAAAAATTCAAAGATTCCATCATAATTTGATTCATTACTTCCAAGTTTTGCTGTTGTCTCTATAACTTGCATCTGTGGAAGTATATTATAATAATCTATTTCAATTTTTGACTTATATGGTGGATTTATTATTAATTTATGACCACCAACAATCTTTTCTACTGTTAAATATTGGAGATATTCATCTTTTATCTTAACATTGTTACCTATACTATACTCTGTTAAAACCATTTGATTATCTCCACTTTTTTTTATTACTATTATTTAAAATTTTATTAATAATTTCTCTACAATTAAAATTAGTTCACATATCTATAATAGTTTTACTATAATTAAAAAAAAATAAAAAACAAAGAAAAAAAAGAGGTTAAAAACAGAGATTCACACCTAAGGTGTAAGTCGTCTTCTATCTCTTGGGAAGAGAACTGTTTCTCTGATGTTTTTAACTCCAGTTAAAACCATTGTAAGTCTGTCTGCACCCATACCCCAACCAGAGTGAGGAGCCATACCATATTTAAATGCTTCAAGATATTTTTCAAATGAAGCAGGATTTAAATCTTTAGCTTCAATTTGTGAATATAATAAATCATAATCATGTACACGTTGTGCACCACTTGAAAGTTCTAAATCACGATACATTAAATCAAATGCAGTACTTTTTTCAGGATCATCTGCATTAGGCATTACATAAAATGGTTTAATTGCACTAGGCCATTCTGTAATAAAGTAGTAACTACCCATTGTTTCACCAAGAACTTTTTCAGCTGCACGATTTAAATCTTCACCATAGTTCATTTCAACATCATGACTATTTACAATATCAATAACCTGTTCATATGGTACAACAGGGAATGGTTCAGATGGAATATCAAGTTCATGATTAAGTGATTCAAGTTCTGATGCACAATTTTGTGCAATATCGGCATTAATGTTTCTTATAAGATCTTCAAGAATATCCATTACTTCTTCCTGGCTTTTAAATGACATTTCAGCATCAATAGATAATGCTTCATTTAAGTGTCTTAGTGTATCGTGTTCTTCTGCTCTGAAGATTTGTCCAATTTCAAATACACAGTCAAGACCTGTTGCCATCATCATCTGTTTGTAAAGCTGTGGACTTTGTCCAAGGAATGCTTCTTTTTCAAAGTATGTAATAGGGAAAAGTTCTGTTCCACCTTCTGTTGCTGATGCTACAAGTTTAGGTGTTGTAATTTCTATGAAATCTTTATCATAGAAGTAGTTACGTGTTGTGTGTAACATTTGACTTTTAATTTTAAAGATAGCACTTACATCATGTTTTCTTAAATCCATGAATCTAGCATCTAATCTTGTATCCATTTCTGCATCTACTTTTTCTGTTGTATCAAGTGGTAAAGGTAATTGTGATACATTTATAATATCAATATTATCAGGTATGATTTCAACACCATTTGGTGCTTTTGGTGATTTTTGTACAGTACCAGTTACAGTTACAATAGTTTCTTTTCTAGCTGCACGTACATCAGCCATCATTTCTTCTGATAATTTTTTACTTGGTGCTGTAAGTTGTGTTATACCATTTTTATCTCTGATTAATACAAATACTATTCCACCAAGATCTCTTATTTCATGTACCCATCCTGTTATCTTTACAGTTTCACCTGCAAGATCTTCAGTTAATTCGTTTGAATAATGTGTTCTTCTTGCTTTTTCAAATATGTCTGTCAAAATTTTTCACCTGTCATTATATATTATAATTAATCTAAATAAAAGAAAAAAAATATTTTTGTAGATTATATAATTTGGTATATGTAATTATATATCTTCTTAATAATTAATAAGAATTATTATAAAAAAAGTAAATTATTATAAAAAAAAATAAAAAAGAAAAAAAGAGGGTGATTACTTAGTTATCTTCAATATCATCTGCTCGTTTACGTATTGATTCAGCATGTGCAAATAATCCTTCAGTTTCAGCAAGATTTATAACCATATCTTTAATATTTAATACACCTTCTTGTGTTAATTCCTGTATTGTAGGTTTTTTAAGATAGCTTTCAGATGAAAGTCCTGAATACATTCTTGCCCCACCACTTGTTGGTAGTACGTGGTTTGTTCCTGAACCATAATCTCCACCTGCAACAGGTGTTAGATTACCAAGGAATATTGAACCTGCATTATTAATTGATTCTAAAGTTTTATAATGATCTTCTGTAACAACAACAAGGTGTTCTGGAGCATATGTATTTGTGAAATCTATTGCATCTTGCATATTATCTGCAACTAGTATGTGACAGTATTTTGATAATGATTCTTCAATAATTTCTGCTCTTTTTTGTTCTTTAAGTTCAGAGTTTATACAATCTACTGTTTTTTGTGCAACATCAGATGATGTTGTAACCATTATTGTTGCAGCATTAGGATCATGTTCTGCTTGTGCAAGAAGTTCTGCTGCCATATATTCTGGTTTTGCTGTATCATCACATAATGCAAGCATCTCTGATGGTCCTGCTGGGAATTCAATATCTACATCACCATATACAAGTTTTTTTGCTGTTGCAACAAAGATGTTACCAGGTCCTACAATTTTATCAACAGATGGTATTGTTTCTGTTGAATATGCCATAGCAGCTATTGCCTGTGCTCCACCTACTTTATAGATTTTTGTTGCTCCTGCTATTGCTGCTGCTGCAAGTATTTCATCTGCAATATTTCCATCTTTATCAGGTGGTGTACAACAGATTATTTCTTTTACTCCTGCAATTTTTGCTGGAATTACTGTCATGAGAATTGATGATGGATATGCAGCACGTCCACCTGGAATGTAACATCCAACTTTTTCAAGAGGTCTTATGATTTGTCCTGCTTTTACTCCAGGTTTTACTTCCATTGTCCAATCTTCTGGTATTTGTGCTTTGTGGAATTTACTAATGTTTTCTGCTGCATCTTCTAATGCTTTTTTAAAGTCAGGATCTATTTTATTAAGACTTTCTGTGATGGTTTTTTCATCTACTTTAAAGTTATCAATATCTGCTCCATCAAATTTTAGTGTGTAGTCATGTAAAGCTTTATCCTTATTTTGACATACATTGTCTATAATTTCTTGAACTGGCATTAGTACATCGCTTGAGTTCATCTGAATTCTTTGTGAATATTTTTGAAAATCTTCTCTTTTTAAATTAACTATTTCTAACATTGAATCATAGTCCTCCTATTTTATTGGTGTTATATTTTCTAAATAATAGTTATCTATTTAATAATTTATGAATGTTTATAAAAAAAGAAAAAAAATATGGGTGGTTAGGGTAGATTATAAGAAAATAATTTATTTTATTTTACCTACATCCATGGATTTGGTGTTCCTGGCATATCTCCACCTACAGGTGTTTCTGCTCTTGCTGCTACTACATCGTCAATTCTTAGAATTTCAACTGCAATTGATGCTGCTCCATCTACTATTGCTGCTTTTGTAGTTTCAGATTCTAAAACACCATCTTCAAGCATGTCTGAAACTTCACGTGTCATTACATTTATACCCATGTTTGGTGAGTCTTGTTGTGCTGCGAGAAGATCTGTTAGAATATCAATTGTGTTAAGACCAGTGTTTGCTGCAAGAGATAATGCAAGTTCTTCAAGTGCTTTTGCAAATGCAACTATTGCAACTTGTTCTTTGTCTTCAAAGGTGTTTGCATATTGTTTTAATTCTTTTGCAACTGCAATATCTGCTGCTCCTCCTCCAGGTAATACTTTATCTGAAGCCATTGCTTTAGTTACTGCACCAATTGCATCGTTAAATGCTTGTTCAAGTTGGTCTGTTACGTATTTTGTACTTCCACGTACAATGATGTTAAGAACTCCAGGATATTTACATCCTTCAATGAAGATGTATTCACGATCTTCATATACAACACGTTCATATACGTGTTCTGCTTCACCAATATCGTCGCTTGTTAATTCTTTTACATTGTTTACAATGTTTGCACCTGTTGCTTTTGCAAGTCTTTCTAGGTCTCCAGCTTTTACTCTTTTTGCTGTTAGAATTCCTGCTTCTGCAAGTAGGTTTTGTCCTTTGTCACTGATTTTTTTGTTGTTGAAAAGAACATTTGCTCCTGAATCTACAATTGTTTGTATTTCTTCTGCAAGTAGTTCTGTTTCTTTTGAAAGGTAGTCTTGGTATTCTCCAGGACTGGTTATTGTGATTTTTGCATCAGTTTCAAGTTCTTTAGAATCAAGTGGATATTGTAATAATGCTATTTTTGCATTTTTTACATCTTTTGGCATTTCTGATTCTACAACATTTTTATCTACAGTTACACATTCTGATATTTCTGTAGTTTCTGCTGCAGCTCCGTGGATTTTTCTTATTTTGATCATGTCAGCGTCAATTTTACCTTTTTCTTCTACATCGAGAAGTGCATTTACTAATTGTTCTGCCATTTCATCAAGGTTTGAGAATGATCCTTTACCAGACATTGATGTTTTTGCAACTTTGATAAGGTTTTCTTTACTTGCTTCCATTGATATGTCATCAAGTACTTCTAATGCTTTATCTGCTGCTTTTTCAAATCCTTTTGCTATTACTGGTGTGTCGAGTCCTTCTTCAAATAGAACTTCTGCTTGTTTTAATAATTCTCCAACAAGTACTACTGCTGTTGTTGTTCCATCTCCGTGTTCTTCTTCCTGTCTTTTTGCAAGATTTATAATCATTTGTGCTGCTGGATGATCAGGTTCTGTTTCTTTGAGTATGGTGTATCCATCATTGGTTATTGTTACATCACCAATTGAGTTTACAAGCATTTTATCCATTCCTCTTGGTCCGAGGGTGGTTTTTAGTACGTTGGATAATAATTTTGCAGCCATTATGTTGTTTCTAGTTGCTTGACTACCAATGGTTCTTGATGATCCATCAGCTAGAATTACTAATGGTTGTTGGTTGTTATTTGCCATATTAATTATCCTCCAAGGGTTTTATAGATTTATATTATTAAAGTATATTTTTTTGTGTAGTAAACTGATTAAATAAATAAACTTTTCTTTTAAATCTAAAAAATGATTCCCATGTTGTTAATTTATTTTTTTGTAGACTGAATTTTTATAATAAAATTGATAATTAATAAAACAATTTTAATATTAATATAAATTAATTTCTATCTAAAGTATAGTTTTATTATCTATATATATTATACTTAACTATATTTTAAGGTGTTTGAATTTATATAAATACTTTACGCTTTTCATTAAAAAAAAATAAAAAATAATATTAAAAAATATTATTTTCTTGCATTGAAAGTGTCAACAGCATCATAAACAACGTCCATTATAGCCTTATCAAGATCATAATCATCACTTATTGGAATTGGAATATTATCACAATAAACAACTTCAAGACCATGTTCTAATGCTTCTTTTGTTGCAACATCCACAGCTGCAGCCTTAAGTTCTGTTAACATAACATCTACTTTATCAATATTTTCCTTAATATCCTCTTTAAGTTTTGGTCTATTAGATAAGTGGGATGAAATAGCAACAACATTACATCCATAGTTTTCCTCCAAGTATTCCTTCATAAGAGGCTGTACAGATTCAGGAGCAGTTGTTGCAAAGAGAATATTACGTCCCTCTATTGATTCAACAGGTGCTGGTCTAAATATTGTTGGAATAACTTCAGCTTTAGGATTTATACTTTTAATTTCATCAATTATTACATTAAGTTTTGATTTAGAACAAATTTCACTATCACACATTGTAATTATAACAAGATCTGCAAGTTTTACACGATATGGTCCAAAGTAGCTTGTTATTGTTTCAAGTGGCTGATTTGCTCCAACAAGTACTATTTGTTTATCTGTTTTAATTGGAGGTATTGCAGATCCACTTCCTTCTATTGCAACAAAGTTTGTATCAAGAGCATTTGTCATTCTTGCCCCACTTTTCATATTTGTTCTAAATACACGTCCTGCCATACCACCTGCACAACGACGACATCCAACAGTAAGTACACGACTCATAAGTGCATCTTCCCAGTGATCTGATGCTGCATGAAGTCCTTTATCTGATTGTTCCATCAAGTATTTTGGTGTTAGTTTTATTTTATTTCCTTCTACAATTTCTGGAATTTCAGGTCCTCCACGTCCCATTGCAACAATACATGGTTTAAATTTAGCATCTTCACTTATAAGACGTGCAGTATATGCTGATATTGCTGTTTTTCCTATACGTTTTCCTGTTCCTATAATTTTATAGGATGGATTTTCAAGGACATCAAACTCTTCAAGTGGATTAAATTCAAAGTCTGGTCCTTTATATGTAGCACCAAGAGATAATACTATTGTTGCTATTTTAAATCGTTTTGTATAGTTTACTACAGGTTCATCTGATAAGTCCATTACAAGTTTTATATCGTTATCTTTAATTGTTTCTTCAATTAGTTCATATGGGATGTCTGATGTATCTTCTGCCATTAATACTTTTTTATTAAATAATTCAGAAATTACATCAATGTTTCCATCACGAACTTTTTCTGTTCCTCCTATTAAAAGAAGTAATTCAACATCATATCCATCACTTTCTAGTTTATCAATTGCTCCTTTTGTTACAGGAAAGTAATGTTCTCCATCAATTAGGCATAAAACTTTATCTTTATCCATAATAATTCACATCGAATTTTTATACTTTTTTTTGAAATTTAAAAGTATTTAATTGAAGTTTTATAAAACATGATTATTATAATTTAGATATTTGAATTAATTTCTTTTTTAAGTTAAAAAATATTAAAAAAATAATAAAATATATATTAAACTTTTAAGATAAATTATATTATACTATTTCATGATAAATTACTTTAGATTTTTTTTAGTATTCACAATTTTTTTATAAAAAATGAATCTTGAAATTATAATCTATAGTATTCAAGGATTTTTATCAAGAAGTTATAACTTTATTTTTAAATAATTGCAATTAAAATTTAAAAAGATAATTAGATAGGAGGGAAAATAATGGCAAAAGTAAAAGGTACAAACAGAAGAACAAGACCTAGATCCGGTTACAAAAAACAAGGAAACAAAAAAGGAAGAGGAGTAAGAGAAAAAAGATATAAAAGATAGTTTCTTTTACTATCCTTTTTTATAAATTAACTAACTTTTTTTATTAAACTTAACTTATTTTATTATTAAATTACTACTTTCATACTGATTTTATCTAAATTTTATCTATTGTATTAAATAAATTATCTAGATTTTCCCACTTCCAGACTTTATCTCGATTCCATCCTGTTGCCATGTTTGGTATGTATTTTCTTCCAAAGTTACCTTTAATACCCATACGCATACTATTTAGACCACATAGTATTAGTAAACTCTTAGGTCTACTGTATGCTACAAAGAATCGTCTTATTATTTCATTAAATGCTTCATCAATTGCAACATCTTTATCAACAACATTAAGATCTGAATAATCATCTCTTATATAATTTTCAATTCCATATGTATCTCCAGGCTTTTTTGGGAATATTTTAAATTCTGAATAATTATCTAATTTTCTAATATCTGATCCTACATCCACTATTACTACATCAAATTCAAGACCTTTTGCTTGGTGTATTGACATGATATTTACTGTTTCATCAAGATTTATATCTCCAAATGATTCATCATCTATCTCCATTACTCCTAGTGCTATTGGAAATAGTATGTTGTGAAATAGTTGTTTTGATGAAATATATCCTTCATATGCTATTGCATCTATTGTTTGTTCTATTGCTTCACAAATTATATCATAATATATCTTATTTTCTGCTGTTTGTTCTATGAGGAATTGTGATTCATTTTTTATAATGTTAATTAAGTCTGGCATATACACATTTCCTTCATCAATTTCAACTACTAGTTCTTCTTCTTTTTCATTAATATAGCTTGTTGCATATTCTCTCCATTGTGTTAATGTTTTTTGTGTTCTTTTTGGAATATTACTTACTGATGATTCAAGTTGTTTATCTTTATCAATAGATATAAGCATAAGTCCACACATTAGTGATGCTATTTCTGTTTTTTCTATATTTTGTCCACGTGGATTAAATACCATGATGTCCTCATCAAGTTTGAGAAGATTTTCTCGTATGTAATATGGAAGTTTTTTATTGTTACCTTTATTTATCTCCTGTGGTGAATATAACAGGTATGCTATTGATGGATCATTAAACTTCACATTAAATGATGAATTTATACCCTTAAATTCTACCTCTTCATTCATTTTAAGTGAATATATGAGGTGTGAAATATCATTTGCCAGCTCTTCCATATTATTTCTGAAAATTCCGACTACTGGATATCCATTTTCTGCTGTTTTTGTAGCAACTATGTCAGGTTTTTGTGATGTACGACACTGTGTGTATTTTTCATCAACTGAAATATAATCATTTAGGAAATTAACAATATTTGCAGATGATCTGTAGTTTTCATGAAGATAAACTATATTAGGTTTTATTCCAACAGATGCACTTATACGTTCTACATAGTTGATAAATAACGATACATTAGCTCCACGGAATCTGTATAGTGACTGATCATCATCACCTACAATTGTTATTGAACCATTATTATCTTTAACATAACTTGCAATTCTAAAATATATCTGCTCTTGAAGATAGTTAGTATCCTGGTATTCATCAACAAGAAGAACTTGTAAGTTATCTATAAGATCATCAAATGCATCTTCTTGTAGAAGTTCAAAGAAACGTCTTTCAAGTAGGGAATAATCAAGAATATCACGTTCTTTAAGTTTAACTTCATATTCATTAAGTATATCAAAGACTATTTTTTCACTACCAGCTTCTGCATACATCTTTGATATATCTGCCATATCATTATATACAGCAGATCTAAAATCTATAAGTTTCTTATTTATCTCAGAAACACTAAGTTTTGCAGATCCACCATTAAGATCTCTGATAAATTGTTTTAATTGTTTATCTTCTTGACGATCTCCATCAAGTAATGTTTGCATCATAAGAGCTGATGTTGTAAAATTATCAATAACACTTACATCATCATGTTTTGAAACATAATCTTCTGCAATACTATCAAGTGTTCCTATTTTCATTTTCTTAAATGAATTAGTAAGTGGTTCATCTATTGCATCTGCTATTTTTTGAGCCCAATTTATTGTTCTTTTTTCAAGTTCTCCTGCTGCCTTTTTTGTAAATGTTGTCACCATCATATTTTCTGGATTTATACCATCAACAAAGTAGTATTTTAGTATTTTAAGAACAAGTGTTGTGGTCTTTCCACTTCCAGGTCCTGCAACAATAAACTGATCATCATAAACATCAGCCAGTACTGCTTTTTTCTGATCAAGATTATCTTCTATATTACGATTTAGAACTGTTTTTGCAAGTTCAACAAACTTATCTTCATTTATCATTAAGTTAATTCCCCATTAAATTTTATATTTCCTTGATGAATTTCTAATTAGAATGTATATAAAAGATCATATTTAAAATAGTATTTTTAAAAAAAGAAAGAAAATAGGGGGTTAATTTAGTTTTCAAGTTGATTAATCTGGCGTAGTTGTTCATCAAATTCAAAGAATTGTTTTGAAAGACCTCTAAAGTATGGAATAAATACACCATGTATTATTAATCTATCTGGATTTATTCCTTCATCTTCAAGTTTTCTTTTCATTGTAATAACATTTTGACGTATCTCTGTATGTTTTGGAGAATCAGGGTATTCACCAAGGAATACTCCATCTGCACCATGAGTTAATGCATACTTGATGTGTCTGTATTTTACACGATTTATAAATGGAATATTTATTATACGTACAGAGTCAGGACAACTTACACGGTTTATTCCCATATTGTTTGCTGATACATTTCCTATATCATCAAGGAATGCAATGATAATTTGCTCACCTGGTTTTTTATCTTTTAGTGCTCCACGAATACTTGCCTCAAGTCTTTCATCACTTTGTCCTTGTATACTTATTGCTTCACGTTCACATGCCATTATACATACACCACATCCTGTACATGATATTGGATCAACTGATATTGAATGTTTACTTTTTGTAATTGCCTGATATACACATTCCTGTGTACATTTACCACAGAGTATACATTTTTTAACATTTACCTGTGCAATGTATGGTTCTACTTCAAGACCACCATTTACAAGTTCTGATATCTTTGTTGCAGCAGCATTTGCCTGAATTATACTATCTGTTATATCTTTTGGTCCTTGTGCTGTTCCACATACAAAGATTCCCTCTATATCTGTTGTTACAGGTTTCATTTTTGGATGTTTTTCTTTAATAAAATCATCCTCTGTTAGTGCTACATTAAGTTTACTTGCCACATCTATTGTTCCCTGTGATGATTCTAGTGCTGCTGATAAAACTATGAGGTCTGTTGGAATTTCCTCACGTGTTGATGTGAGAGTATCTTCTATTCTTACAAGCATATGATCTCCTTCACGTGCAATTTCACCAGGTCTTCCACGTATTAGTTGTACACCATTATCTTGTGAATATTTATAGTATTTTTCATATACTCCTACTGTTCTCATATCAGTATAACATATTATAACTTCAGTATCAGGATAATGTGATCTTATAAGATTTGCATGTTTTAGAGCTATCATACAACATACCTTGGAGCAGTATTTATGTCCTCCTGGCATCTGGTCACGTGATCCTACACATTGTATCATTACAACACGTCTTGGTACTTTACCTGTTGATGGTACAAGTAGTTTTCCCTCTGTTGGCCCATTTACTCCCATTATACGTGCTAGTTCCATCTGATTTATTACATCATCATATAGTTCATGTCCATATTCTGGACGTTGTGATGTATCGTATCTTTGATGTCCTGTTGCTATTACTATTGATCCTACAGTTTCTGATATTACATCATTTATTGCATCTAGATTAATTGCATCTGTTGGACATACCTTTAGACATGCACCACACTTGATACAATTTTCATCATCAAGTGTATATGTACTTGGTACTGCCTGTGGAAATGGTTTATATATTGCTTTTCTTGTTATTAATTCTTCATTCCAGTCATCTGGTACTATTGTTGGACATACTGCTGTACAACGTCCACAGCTTGTACACTTATATGGATCTACATATACTGGTTTTTTACTAAGCATTACATCAAAGTTTCCAGATCTTCTCTCTGATTTTTCAAGTGTTGTATTTGTTAGAAGACGTATATTTTCATGTTGTATCATTTCACTTATTACAGGATTAAGTAGACATGCTGCACAGTCTTCTGTTAGTTTTTCTGGTGAAAATACCTTTCCTACTTTTACCATTGATCCTCCAACTGCTGCTTTTTGTTCAATTAGTATTACTTCCATTCCCTGATTTGCTAATGATACAGCTGATGTTAATCCTGCAATTCCTGCTCCTATTACAAGTACTTTATTTTTTACTTGTGTTGGTATTTTTGCTAGTGGTTCATCATATTTTACTGTTTCAACAGCAGAGTTTATGAGTGATAATGCCTTATTTGTTGCTTTTTTTGGATCATCTGTTACCCAGGAGCATTGTTCTCGTATGTTTGGCATTTCAAATAGGTATGGATTTAATGGTTTTATATAGTTTTGGAACGTATTTCCATGAGTTATTCGTGAACATGCAGCTATTACTACACGATCCAGGTGATTTCTTAGAATTTGATCTTTTATTATTTGATTTCCTTCATGTGAACATAGATTTTGATGATGTTTTACAGAGATTATATCTTTATTTTCTAGTAATTTTTTTTCAATTGCATCAAGATCTATTACATCTGAGATGTTTCCTCCACAATGACATAGAAATACTCCTATTCTTGGATTTTCATCATCACTCATGTAAGTAATCCTCCTCACTGTTATATTCTACTCCTAGTTTGTCAAGTAATGGTTCTACATTTACTGTGTGTGTTTGTATTCCAAGTACTTTGTATGGATCTGCTCCCATATATAATGCTACAAGTTGTGCTATGTTTAATACTGCCATGTAGTGTTTTTCTTCTTTTTGTCTTTGTATTAATTCTTCATATCTGTCAAATTGTATCTGACAGTTTGGACACATTACAAGTAGTACATCTACTTTTTCTTCAAATAGACTGTCAAATTTATCCATTGTTGCTTCAAGTGAAAGTTGGCGATTTGCATATCTTTGTCTGAATCCATTTCCACATGTTAGTCTTTTATGATCATACCATCCTATTGTTGGTATTTTCATTGCTTCACATATTTCATCTATTACCATTGGATTTCTTACACCTGCTAGTGTGTCATCATAGTGTACTTTACAGTAGTGACATCCATGGTGTGTTGCTATTTTTACATTTGAAAGATCAGTCTTTTTGTATTTTGGTAGTTTATCACGCATTGCATAGAGTATATCTACAACGTGTGTTATGTCATCACGTACATCTATGTCACCTTTGGTGTATTGGAGGTGTTCAAGTCCATTTTCTCTGAATGCTTCATTGATTTCTTCTCGTGTTTTATCATCTTCATTTAATGTTTTTGCTGCATTTTTTAGTATTGCATAGCATGTTGCACACATTGGTACGTAGTGTTTGTGTTTGTTTTCTATTGCATGACTGAAGTTACGTGCTGCTAGTGCTACTGTTGATTTTTCATCGAATATATCATAGTAGTGTCCTAGTCCTGTACAGCATGATTGGTTTCTATCTATTACATACTCTATTCCTAACTTGTCAAATACATACTTTGTTGATGCTTCAACTCCTGGGTATTCGGCAGATACAAGGCAACTTCTAAATAGTGTAATGTCTTTTGTTGGTATAAATTTATCAATTTTTTCACTCATTAGTCATCATCTTCTTCTACTGCTTTTATTTGTTTTACTCGTTTTTTAAATCCTATTGCTTCTAATGTTTTTCCTACTTCTTCTTCAGCTTCAGGTAGTAAAAATCTACTTTCTAGCCCTAATTCTTCTCTTACTTCTTCTAGGTGTTCTTGTAGGTTGTCCCAATGTTTTCCATAGTCTTCTGATAGTTGTCCACAGTATTCTTGTGGTATTATTCCTAGTCCTTTGTCTATAAAGCTGTCTGCAAAGCTTATGAATGATACTATTTGTTTTTTTCCTTCATCTTGTTCTATTGCCATTTGTCTTAGTATCTGGTTTACTTCACATACACTGTTTCCTACAGGACATATACTGTGGCAGTTGTAGCAGTAGAAACAGTTCCATATGTCTTTATCTTCTAGTATTGTTGTGTCGTTGTCTAGCACTCTTTTTATTACTACTCTTGAATCGTAGTCTGAGTGTCTTGATGCTGGACATGTTGATGCACACATTCCGCATTGTACACATCTTAGTAGTCCTAGATCTGGTGATGCTTTTATATCATTTAGCACTTTGTGTGCTAGATCGTTTTCATCTTCTTTTTGACCCATTTCTCGTCTTTTTACTTTGGTCATATAATCACCTATTATTTTTTTTAATGATTTGTGTTAGTTTTAGTTTTCTTTTATTATTTTTTTTTATTAAGTTTTCATATATTATTTAAATTTTATATTATTTTAATCTTTATTTATATAACTATAGTTATATTTTTTATGTCTATTAAAATTTAATTAAATAAAGAAAAAACAACACAAAAATAGTTTAAAATCTTAGAAAAAAAGTAAAAAAATAAAAGTATGAGGATGTTATCTATTTATCCTCAAGATTAATATCTAAAGCTGCTAAATCATCACGGATTTTATCTGCAAGATCCCAGTTTTTATCAGCTCTAAGTTGACTTCTTACATCTGTAAGAATATTAAGAAGTTCATCTGATGATTCAGATGCATCATCTTCCACAATTATTGTAAATCCAAAGATGGATTCAACTTCTTTTAATGTATCAACAATTAAAGCTAGACTTTCAGCTGACACCTGGTTGTCTGCAATTACCTTATTTAATTTATGTGTGAAATCAAATAGGCTTGAAAGTGCAATAGGTGTATTAAAGTCATTGTTCATTGCATCAAAGAATTCTGATCTGAAACTTTCAAGATCATCAATAATAGAACATTCATCATCTTGTGGTAAGTTATCATTTTCTTGTTGTGCAACTACTAATTTTGCAGTGTTCTGTATACGTTTAAGACTGTTTTCTGCCTGTTTTAGTATGTCATCACTGAAGTCTATAGGACTTCTGTAATGTGTTGAAAGTACAAAGAATCTATATACATCAGGTTCATAGTCTTTGAGTAATTCTTTAATTGTAATGAAATTTCCTAGTGATTTACTCATTTTTTCTCCACGTACATTTAAAAATCCTGTATGCATCCAGTATTGTACTAGTGGTTCTTTTCCTGATGCTGCTTCCATCTGTGCAATTTCAGCATCGTGGTGTGGGAATATTAAGTCAAGTCCTCCACCATGTATATCATATTGTGGTCCAAAGTATGATTCTGTTATTGCTGTATCTTCAATATGCCATCCTGGTCTTCCATTTCCCCATGGTGAATCCCAGTAAGGTCCTTCATCTTGTTTTTTCCAGAGTGCAAAGTCTTTTGGATCTTTTTTAGATGTATCTACTTCTATTCTTGTATTTTGAAGATCATCTAGGTTTCTGTTTGATAGTTTTCCAAATGATTCAAATTTTGATACATCAAAATATACTCCTGTTGGTGTATCGTATGCATATCCTTTATCTATTAGATCTTGTATTTGATCTATGATTTCCTGCATATGTTCTGTTGCTCTTGCATAGAAGTTTACATTTTTAACATTTAATGTTTCCATATCTTTGATGTATTCTGCTTCAAATTTATGTGCAAGTTCTAGTGGATCTTCTCCTCTTTCTTTTGCACGGTTTATTATTTTATCATCTATATCTGTGATGTTTTGTAGATAGAATACTGAATATCCTTCATGTTTAAGATATCGTACTATTACATCGAATGATATGTATGTTCTTGCATGTCCTATGTGTGAATAATCATACACTGTAGGTCCACATACAAAGAGTTTTATTTTATTATTTTCGACTTTCAATGGTTCTTTTTGACGACTCATTGTGCTGTAAACATTTATCATTATATCTTAATTCTCCTGAATTAATCCACTTAATTAATTAAATACTATAAAAAATAGTAGAGTAAGTATTTCTTTTATTATATTTAATGTATGTTTTCTTAAAATTATAAAATTATTTACTAAAATAGCTAGTTTTATTAGAAAATTAGTTTAATTATTTAAGTTAAGTTTTAAAAAATAAGTTTTGTTATGTGTTTTAAAAAGCCAAGGTAGGGATTTGAACCCTAGTATTATGGTCTGCAGCCACACACCTAGCCGCTCGGTCACCTTGGCATATGTAAAAATAGTATTAATTAGTATAACACTATTAATTATTTTGTTTTTATTTTATATATAAATGTTTTGGTATCTGAATTAAAAATTCAATAAAATTTAAATAAAAATACAAAAGTACTTTAAAAAATAATTTAGTAAGTATTAAAATAAATTTTACAAGATATTTCTAAAAAAGTATTAATAAAATACTAATTTTAATAAAGTTAGTAATAATTAGTAATTATTAATAATATTCAATAATACAAATCATAATTAAACAATGTTTATAAAAATAAATAAATTTAGAAAAAATTTTACAGGTTTGTTAAAATTATTAATAAAATAAACATTTAAAAAGACATTTTTAAAAAATAGTGAAAAATAAAATAAAATTCATAAAAAAAAGTAATTAAAAAGAAATTCTGACGAATTCCTTAATTATAAATCACGACATGCTAAAACTATGTCTGCTGCTTTAACAGTTTTTCTTCCTGCGTGTTTTGCAAGCTTTACTGCGTCTTCTGAGATTTCTGTTCCAATACTTTCTAGTACTTCTGCGAGTTCTTCTTTAGCATCGTCACTTATTCTGTTTGCTCCGGCATTTTTTAATAATCTGCCTACTGGTGCTATTGGTAATTCAGCCATAATTTCACCTCCACTATATTATAATTTAATCTAATAGTATTTATATATTTCTTATTTTTGAATTATAGATGTAAAAAAGAAAGATTAAGGCTTTAAAATAGTCCATAAAAATTAAAACTATTGCATAGGCAAATAAAAGAATTCTAAGAAAAAAACAAAAGAAATTTAAAAAAATGAATTATTTATGAACAACAATCTCAAAAACACACCTACTTTAAAAAGTGTTTAACAAAAATATTAAAAAAACAAAACATTGTTTAATTCTATAAATTAAATACTAACAGTATTACCAATTAAATTAAAAATTAATACAAATATGTCATAAATATTACATATATAATTTACTACATATAACAAAGTTAACATAAATTATTAAAATAAAATACACAAAAAAGAGCATTTAATTTAACCTAAAAGATCAAATAACACTACTTTTAATAAAAATAACTGAAAAAAACATTCAATATTTAAAAAAAAGAATTATGAAATATAAATAAAATTAAATAAAAATTAATTAAAAAAAAATAGAGATTATAACTCTAAAAAAAAGATAAAAAAAAATAAAAGAATCCTAAAATATTGGATCTTTTACTATTCCTATTCTAAATGAGTTTAATATAACAAGCAATGTTAAACCTAAATCTCCAATACCTACAGCCATCATAAGTGTTATAAGTCCAAGTATTGCAAGAATTACAAATAAGAACTTAACTGTAAGTGCTACTTTAATATTTTGTTTAATAATACTCATTGTCTTGTTACTTAATGAGAAAAGATATGGTAATTTTGTAAGATCATCCTGCATAAGTGCAATATCTGCAGTTTCAATTGCCACATCAGAACCAACAGCTCCCATTGCAATACCAACATTAGCACGTGCAAGAGCTGGTGCATCATTTACACCATCACCAACCATTGCAACATCACCAAATTTATTACGTATTACATCAAGAATGTTGATTTTATCTTCAGGTAATAGATTTGAATATACATAGTCAACACCAATAGTATTTGCCACACTTTGTGCTGCTGTTTTATTATCACCTGTTAACATGATAGTTTCAATGTTTTGTTCTTTAAGATTTGCAATAACATCAATTGTTTCATCACGTATTTTATCTACAACTGTGATAACTCCTATTACTTCCTCTTTACATCCTACATATACAACAGTCTTACCTTCTTTTGTATATTTTAGGATGTCAGATTCTGTTATATTAAAATTTCCACCATCAATTAATGATTCATTTGCTGTGTAGTATTCAACACCACCTATTACTCCTTTTATTCCTTTTCCTGGAATGTTTTTGAAGTCTTTAGTTTCAGCATCAGGTATGTTATTATCTTGTGCATATTTTATTATTGCATTTGATATTGGATGTGATGAATATCTCTCAAGTGTTGATGCAATTTGAATCATATCATCTTGTGTGTAGTTTTCACTTAAAAGTTCTACATCTTTTACTTCTAGTTTTCCTTCTGTAAGTGTTCCTGTTTTATCAAAGATAATTGCATTTATATGTCTCATCTCTTCAACATAACTACTACCTTTAATTAAAACTCCTTTTTTAGTTGCAGAGGTAATTGCTGATACCATACCAATAGGTGTGGATATTAAAAATGCACAAGGACATGATATTACCATGAGTGATAATGCACGATAAATCCAATCAACTAGTGGTTGAGCAAATAGTAATGGTGGAATAAATGCTACAAGTATAGTTATTACAATGATTGCTGGTGTATAGTATTTTGCAATCTTTTCAACCATTGTTTCTGTTTGTGATCTGTTAAGTTGTGCTGTTTGAACAAGTGATACAATTTTTGATAATACACTGTCTTTTGCAGCTTTTTTAACTACTACTTCAAGGTATCCATCCTCATTTACAGTTCCTGAAAATACTTTATCTCCAATATTTTTAATAACTGGTGTACTTTCTCCTGTAATTGCTGCTTGATTTACATTTGATGTTCCTTTTACTACTTCACCATCTAGTGGTATTTTATCTCCAGGTTTTATTAATGTTATTTCACCAACTTCTACCTGATTTATTGGTAGTTCAACTTCTTTTCCATCACGCATTAGTAGTGCTGTTTCTGGTGCAATTTCAACTAATGATTTTATTGAATGTTTTGCACGGTGTTCTGAGTAGTCTTCTAGGAATTCTGCTACAAAGTATAGAAATGTTACAGCTGCTGCCTCTTCAAAGTGTCCTATTATGAACGATGCTATTGCTGCTATACATACTAGTACTGCTGGTGTTATGTTATGTCTTAGTATTGCTTTTTTTGCCATTTTTGCTATGTCATATCCTGATATTACTGCTACTACCAGAAATAGTATCATTGGTATTGTCTGAATTGACATGTAATCCATGATTATTCCTGCTGCAAATAATATTCCACTTGAAAGTATTATTTGTATTGCACGATTTTGTATGAGTGGTATTCCTTCTTTAATTACATCTTCTTCATCTTCATCTGCACAATCTTCACAGTTACATATTTTTATATCTCCAGATTCACCACAACAGCAGTCATCATCACAACAACAATCATCATCACAGCAGTCATCATCTTCATCACAACAGCAGCATTCATCTTCATGTTCATATTCATGGTGATGGTGGTGATGGTGTTCATCTTCTTCATGGCAGTGACATTCATCATCTGTGCATGAATCTGTATGTTCATGGTGATGATGGTGGTGTCCTTCATGGTCATGATGGTGATGGTGTTCTTCTTTTGCATCTATATCTAGACCATTTTCATGTTGGTAGTTTTTTAGTAGTTGTTTGTTGTAATGTTGATGATTCATGCAATGTAGATTTTCACATTCTGGATCCATACATATAAAATTGAAGTGTTCTGGATTAAAACATGCTTTTTCATGACATTCTGGTTCATAACATTCATTTATTTTAGTTTTGTTTTCCAATTTCTCACCTTCCCTATGTTTTTTTAGGGGAGTTTATTTTTTTTTTATTAGTGTGGGTGGTTATTTTTTTATTCAAGGACGTGTTCTATACCCATATTTAGTATTTCTACTACGTGTTTGTCTGCTAATGAGTATCGTACAAGTTTTCCTTCTTTTTGGTATTTCACTAGATTTTTACTTCTTAGTGTTCTTAGCTGATGTGATACTGCTGATTGACTCATGTTTAGTATTTCACATATATCACATACGCATAGATCTTCTATTACAAGAAGTGACATTATTTTAAGCCTTGTTGTATTCCCAAATATTTTAAATGTTTCTTCTAGTTTCATGTATGTTTCTTCTGAATCCATGCCTTCTTTGGCTTTTTTTATTGCATCTATGTGGATTTCTTTTATTTGACATACATCGTCTGCAATATTATTTTTCTCATCACTCATATGAATCACTCTTCATATGAATGTTTATTCATATGTCCTATATAAAAGTTTCATAATAAAATAACTAAAAAGTATTATCTAAAAAAATATGAAAAAATAAACAATAAAAAATTGAAAAAAAATCAGATGAATAAAAAAAAAGAAAAAAAAAGATTTAATAAATTTATTTTTTAAGTATAAATTTATTAGTCCTCAACTTCACTACTTGTCTTCATTGTAGTTGACGAAGTTGTATTGTTTGCTGTTGTATTATTACTATCTGATGAATTTGAATCATCAACAAATGTCTGATTTTCAAGAGCTGAATAATATCCATTAAAATCAAATCCATCAATAGCGGCAATTACCATCTGCACCTCATCTGAAGGTTGTGATGAATAATATGTACTTGTTGCATATACAAATGATGGTGTGTTATTTCCAATTAATGGAAGAGATGCACCATATGCATAGTCATAATTGTTAGGAACACCTTTTGAAATACCAGATGCATTTGAAACATTATTTAACACAATCTTTGATGTATATGTATTATCTGATGGAACAAACATGTATGAACCATTACTACTACTTTGAATCTGCACAGCAAGATCATAACTGTTATTTACAATATCAGGTACTGCATAATCACGTGCAAGATTTGCTGATGCATTTGCAACAATCTTATCAGCACTAGCTGATGATGATTTTGTAGTAGTGTTATTGTCTGATGTGTTAGTATCATTATCAGATGTTTCATTTGTATCATTATCTGATGTATTATTTGATACTTTATCAGGTGTAAGTGTAGTATTTACAAGGTAAACATCGTATGCATACTTAGCATTTAAAACATTTTCAAGTGTTGGAATAACAGATATATCAGATGTAGTATTTTCACCAACACCAATAATTAATGCAATACGTACATTAGATGAATTACTACCATATGTTGCATACTTAACAACAGAACCATTTGAATTATTACCAATCATCTTAGGCTGAATTGATGAAGTAGCAGTAGTATTATTATCAGCTGTTGTATTATTTTCTACCGCCTCAGCAGGCTTACCTCCACCACCATTTAATGCATAAGTAACACCAATAATTGCAACAACAGCAATTAAAAGTAAAACTATTACCTTAAACTGATTATTAGGTGGATCTCTAGGATCACCATACATTATTTCTACCTCCAATTATTATTTTATATAAAAAAAAATAATTAGGAAATTATTTATTTAAAAACTTATTATCTAAGATCTCATCTGCATAATAATCCTTATCTGATATAAGCTTTACTGCCATAATACCAGCCTGTTTTGGATCATTAATTACATGATCAACAACAGAAGATAAATCTCCCATCATATCAACAGAAATTATGATAAGATCTTCATTATTTTCTTTTAACTTTACAATCTCATCACTAATCATACCACCCATCATAGATCCAGATAAAACTAAAGCTTCAACACGTGGAAGTTGTTCTAGTGACTTTATTGATTCTTGAATTTCAGAACCTCCACCAATAATCATACCATCAACACTAATAGTTTCACCACTCATATTATGAGATTCAGCCTCAATAATAGCTGCCTGTATTGTTTGAGCCATGACTTCACCATCACCTAAAACAATAACTCTTTTTCCAAAACTAGCATGTAGTGTTTGTTGTAATTCTACAGATATGACATCTGGTACTTCTGAAATACACTTTACAACATCATCTGCACAATCTACACCTGTTATTTCCATATAAATTCGTCCTGAATTATCTCGCAGAAATAGGTGAGTATGAATTATATTATAATTTTGTTCATATAATTTATCAGCTATGGTGTGAAGTACACCTACTTTTTCTACAGTTTTAAGATTAACTGTTACTGTGCTCATGATTTTGTAACTCCGTTATTTTATATAACTAATAATATTATATTTATATAGTCTACTATTTTATAATTATTTTTAAAAAAATAATAACAATTTCAATAGAAATTACTCCTAAAATTCTCTAAAAATTAACTTTTTTATAAAAAATAACTAATTTTACATACAAAAATATATAATAAATATATTAACTTGAATAAACTAAACATTTAGTAATAATAGATCAACAATTTTTAAGAAAAATAATCTTTAAAATTAAATCAAAAAACTCACTTTTGTAGAAATAAAAGATAAAAATTTACTTTCTATAAATGAATATGAGATACAATTAAAAAATCTTAAAAATAATGTAAGGTGATATAATGACAGGAATAATTGGATATGGAGCTCATGTTCCTTCTTACAGAATAAAAGTGGAAGAAATTGCCAAGGTATGGGGAGATGATCCTGAATCTATCTCTAAAGGATTAGTAGTAGAAGAAAAATCCGTACCAGGACCTGATGAAGATACAGTGACAATAGCAGTTGAAGCAGCAAGAAGAGCATTAAAAAGAGCAGAAATTGATCCTCAAGATATTGGAGCAATTTATGTGGGATCAGAATCACACCCATATGCAGTAAAACCTACAGCAACAATAGTTGCAGATGCAATAAGAGCAGCACCAGAACTTACAGCTGCTGACCTAGAATTTGCATGTAAAGCAGGAACTGCAGGTATTCAAGCAGCAACAGGTTTAGTTAAATCAAAACTTGTAAAAAATGCACTTGCAATTGGAGCAGATACATCACAAGGTGCACCAGGAGATGCACTTGAATACACAGCATCAGCTGGAGGAGCTGCATATATTATTGGAGAAGAAAACACAATAGCAGACATTGATGCAACATGCAGTTTTACAACAGATACACCTGATTTCTACAGAAGAGAAGGTCAAGATTACCCATCACATGGTGGAAGATTTACAGGACAACCTGCATACTTCAAACACGTACTTGGAGCAGCAAATCTAATGTTTGAAAAAACAAATACAACAGCAGAAGACTATGACTATGGTGTATTCCACCAGCCAAATGGTAAATTCTACATAAGAGCAGCAAGAAAACTTGGATTTACAGAAGAACAATACAAACAAGGTCTATTAACTCCACACATTGGAAATACATACTCAGGAGCAACACCACTTGGTCTTGCATCAGTACTTGATATTGCAAAACCAGGAGATAAAATCTTCATGGTATCCTATGGATCAGGAGCTGGAAGTGACGCATTTACACTTACAGTAAATGATAGAATAGAAGAAGTAAGAAACAATGCTAAAACTCTTGATGAAATTACTAAAAACGTAACATACGTTGATTATGCAACATATGCTAAGTTCAAAGGAAAAATAAAAATGAATTAAAACTAGAGAGTAAAAATTTAATGGAGGATTTAATATGAGAGATGTCGCAATAGTAGGAGTTTCCCAGACTAAGTTTGGAGAATTATGGGATAAATCATTCAGAGATTTAGTTGTAGAAGCTGGAGTTGACGCAATAAAAGATGCTAACATGAATGGTGATGACATTGAAGCAATGTACATCGGTAACATGAGTGGTGGATTATTTGTAGGACAAGAACACATTGGATCATTAATTGCAGAACACTCAGGACTTGCACCAATACCAGCAACAAGAGTAGAAGCAGCATGTGCATCAGGTGGTCTTGCACTAAGACAGGCAATTATGGCTGTAGCTTCAGGATACTATGATCGTGTAATGGCAGCAGGTGTTGAAAAAATGACAGATGTTGTAGATGCAACACCAGCAATTGCAGCAGCAGCAGATCAGGAATGGGAAGCACAACATGGAGTAACATTCCCATCATTATATGCTATGATGGCAGAAAGACACATGTATGAATATGGTACAACTCGTGAACAAATTGCAGGATTTGCAGTACTTGGACACAAAAATGGTGCACTAAATCCTAAAGCACAGTTCCAAAGAGAAATATCAGTAGATGCAGTACTTAACTCAACAAAAGTAGCATCACCACTTAATATTCTTGATTGTTCACCAGTATCAGATGGTGCATCTGCTGTTATTGTATGCCCAGCAGAAGATGCTCTTAAATACACAGATAACCCAATTTACATAAAAGCATCAACACAAGCATCAGATACAATTGCACTTCACAGCAGAAAAAGCTTAACAACAATTGAATCAACAAAAATAGCATCAAGAAAAGCATATGATATTGCAGGTGTAACTGCTAAAGATATGGATCTTGCAGAAGTACATGATTGTTTCAGTATAAATGGTCTTATTGCTATTGAAGATCTTGGATTCTTTGAAAAAGGAAAAGGTGGACAGGCAATTGAAGATGGTCTTATTGAACGTGATGGTGAAATTGCAGTAAATCCATCAGGTGGACTTAAAGCAAGAGGTCATCCACTTGGTGCAACAGGTATTGCACAAGTTGCAGAACTTACATGGCAATTACGTGGAGATGCAGGTAAAAGACAAGTTGATGATGCAAAATATGGTATTGCACTTAACATTGGTGGAACTGGTGGTACAACAGCAGTACATATATTATCTAATGAAAAAGATTAAATTAACATCAACTTCTTTCTTTCTTTTTTTTAATAAATTTAAATAAAATTATAACTACATCTACATAACATACCACTAATTTCTATTTCTAATATAACATATATTATTAAATCATAAATTCTATTAATTAAATAATAATAAAAACCATTTCTACATAAAATTATTAACTATTATTTTAAAATAAATGAGTGTTAAAATTATTCTAAAAAATAAGATATTATTTAATAAAAAAAATAAGGGGTGGGGAGATAGTTAGATAAAACTATAAAATTAAATTCTATAGCTATCCTGTAATTTCAAGTGGAATTAATATATTGCCTTTTAAGTATCTGCTGTTTTCACCAAGTACAACTGTAATATTATGATTTCCAACTTTTGTTTTCTCAGTTATAAGATCAACATTTAACATTCCATCATAGATGTAAGTATTAAGTACTGTTGCTCCATCAATTTTTATGGCAATTTTAGTTTTACCATAAATTTCTCTTCCCTGTGCATCTTTAATTGTCATATTAATTGTTGTATTTTCACCTTTTGGTGTTGTTATCTTATCTGCTGTTATGTTTCCAATAGCACTTTTATCTACATTAAAGTTATCTGTTACATCTACTCTTTCATAGTTTTTATCAGAATATACTGCTGTTATGTTATATTCTCCAGATCCAATGTATGATGGTAGTATGTAGTTAAGGTGTGCTTTACCATCTTCTGTCACATTTACTGTAATTGTATTGTTATTTTCATCAAGTAATGTTTTACCATTAATTTTGAAACTTACAACTCCACTATCTATCTGTTTTTCATTATCTGTAACATTTACATCAACAATTAAGTTACCTGATGTTGTAGGTGTATTTGTTGATATGCTGATATTTGCATCACGTTTTATGATTGTTAGGTTTATATTAAATTCTTCTGCATTATATAGGCTGTTTTCTCCAAGTTTTACTGTGATTTTATGATTTCCTACTTTTTGTGTTTGTGTATCTAAAACTTCATAAAGTACTCCATCTTTTATTGTTGTATTCATAAATGTTTTATCATTTAGTTTTATTACACCTTTAATTGTACCTATTAGTTGTACTCCATTTTCATCATATAATGTGATGTTAATTACTGTTTATGTTTTTGCCTTAATTGTCATTTCCATATCTTTAACTTCAATATCTAATCCTTCAATATTACATTGTGTAGTATTTTCTACTTTGTTGTAATTGTTTGATTCATATACTGCTGTTATATTATATTGTCCTTGTCCAATTTCTTGTGGTAGTGTGTAGTTTAGTTGTGCTTTGTTGTCTTTAACATGAACTTTTATTGGGTTTCCATTTTCATCACGTACTACTTTATTGTTGATTTTAAATACAACATTTCCACTATTTATTGTCATGTTTTCATCATTTAATGTAACATTAATTGCAAGTGTATTTAGTACTTTTGTTGTATCTGCTTCAACTGTTAGTATTGCATCACGTTTTATAATGTTAAGTTTAGATGTTAATATTTTTTCATTATATATTCCAAATTCATCAGGTTGAATATTAAATTCAACACTATATTCACCTGCTGGTAGATTTTCTGTTGGAATTGTATCTTTAAGTACTCCATCAACAATTGTGGTATTTAGTATGCTTGTTCCATTTACTACTACTTCAACAGGAATACTTCCAAGAAGAGCATTTCCTAATTCATCATTGATTATTACATCAACATGACTATTCAAATACTCTAGTATCATCAAGCACTACTGTTGTATCTGCAATATCCATTTTTATTACATCTACTGGAAGATTGTTACTTGCCTTATTGTAGTAGTTGTTTGTAATATAATCTGCTTCTACTGTATATGGCATGAATGGTATTACTATAACATTTGATGGTATTGTGTAAGTATATGTAGCTTTTCCATCTTTAAGATCTAGTGTTGTAATTTCATTGTTGTCAAATTTAAGTACAACTTGTCCTTCTTTTACAGGTTGTGTTGTGTTTTCATCAGTGACTGTTATTGTAAATGTAATATTGTGTAGTGGTTTTATCTCAGATACATCAGATGTAATATCTACTATTACATCACGTTTTAATATGTTAAGTTTAGTTGTGAATGTTTTTGCGTTGTATATGTCTGTTTCTTCAATTCTAAATTCAACATCATATTCTCCTGCAACTAGTGTGTCTGTTGGTATGGTATCTTTAAGTACACCATCAACTATTGTTGTGTTAAGTACACTGGTACCATTTAGTAGTACTTCAACAGGAATACTTCCAATGAGTGTATTTCCTTTTTCATCATTGATTGTTAAGTCTATAATTGTATTTTCAAATGTTTTAATTTCATCTATTGTGATTGTTTTATCTTCAATATCAAGTTTTTCCAGGTTTACTTCTATTTTATTACTACCTGTTGTGTAGTAGTCATTTTCTTCATATACTGCTTCAAAGTGGTATGGTAGGAATTCAAAGATTATAACATCAGTTGGTATTGTGTAGGTATATGTTGCACGTCCATCTGTAAGTTCTAGTGTTGCAATTTCACCATGTTCATCAAAGCTAAGTACAACTTTTCCATTTCTTACACTTTGTGCTGTGTTTTCATCAGTAACTGTTATGGTTACTGTAACATTATCTAATGGTTTAACAGGGTCAGCATTAGTTGTAATATCTACTATTACACCACGTTTTAATATGTTAAGTTTAGTTGTGAATGTTTTTGCGTTATAGTTGTCTGATTCTGGTATTTTAAATTCAACATCATATTCTCCTCCAGCTAGTGTATCTGTTGGAATTGTATCTTTTAAAACACCATCAACAATTGTAGTGTTAAGTACACTGGTACCATTTAGTAGTACTTCAACAGGAATACTTCCAATAAGTTGTGTTCCCATTTCATCATTGATTGTTAAGTCTATAGTTGTATTTTCAAATGTTTTAATTTCATCTATTGTGATTGTTTTATCTTCAATGTCACGTTTTATAATTGTGAATTGTGTTTGATTTTCTACTCCTACAATTACTACTACATCATAGTCTCCTACTGGTAGTGTTGATGTGTCTATTTCTTGTGTTGTTTGTCCACCTGTTATTGTAGTGTTTTTATAGATTTTATCTCCTATTTTAAATGCTACTGGTAGTTCATCTGTGAAAAGTGTTCCATCTGCTTTTTTAAGTGTTACATCTACTGTTATTTTATCAAATACTCTGATGTCACTTACTGGTTGTATTTCTATTATATCTACTGCTTCTACATTGTCCATTAGTAGGTTTATATTACTATCTGCATATGTTGGATATGACATTTTTATTGTTTTATCTCCACTTGTTGAGAAGGTGTAGTTGAAGCTTGTAATATTTGTTGTTGCATTTTTATTTGTAGTAAATATTTGATTGTCAACTGTTATTGTTATGTCTTCATTTTCACTTAGTGTATCTACCTGTATTGGTGTGTAGTATGTATTTTCTTCATATGCTTTTGGTGTTGTAATTGTATTGTTTAGTGTTACATTTATAAGTGTTATATCTGCATTTGAATAGATTGTGTTGTTTTGATTTAATGTATTTGTAAATATGGAATTTTCTATATTTAATTGTCCTTTATCATTATATATTACTCCACCCATAAGATTTTCTGTTGTTTGATTGTTATCTGTGAAGTTTGAATTTCTTATTTCTACATTTCCCTGTGAATTGTAGATTACACATCCTATTCCTGCTGCTGTATTTGAGCTAAATTGTGAATCTTCAATTATTAGGTTTGAATTTCCACCTAAATAGATTGCACCTGGACCATTAGCATTAATTTGAGTTTTTGTAATATTTGATGATTTAATTTTTAGGATATTTGAACTTCCTCCAATGTAGAATAATCCACCCACATTTGTTGAGATTGTTTCATTAATTAATGTATTTTCTACTATTATATTATCATTACCTGATAGATATCCTACTGCTCCTGGTGCACTTGTTGCAACTGTATTTGTGATATTTGTTGATTTTATTGTTAGATTATTTGATGTTCCTGAATAGAATATTGATCCCATCATTGCTGATGTATCATTAATATTTGAATCTATTATACTTACATTTGAACTTGTAAAGTCAACTATTCCTCCAGGACTTCCTGCTTTTGTATTTGTAAAGTTTGCATTTGTAATATTAAGATTTGTATTTCTTATACTGAATGCTCCACCTGTTGATCTTGCATATGTTGTATTGAAATTTGCATTTGAAATTGTGATATTTGAATTAGTACTTGCTATTACTCCTCCATTACCACCTGTTGTATTACATCGTGTGAAGTTTACATTTGTAAGATTTATTCTTGAATTTAATGTATTAAATACTCCACCATTTGATGCATTACAATCTGTGAAGTTTACATTTGTAGCATTAACTGTTGTATTTGTTATATTAAATACTCCTCCAGGACCTGATGATGATGTTTGATTAAATATTACATTATCCATTATAATTGTTGAATCTGATGCTTCAAATACTCCTCCAGTACCACTTGATATGGTATTTATGTATGTTACATTTTGTACTATCTGTGTACTATTTACACTTTTTTCCATTCCATATCCTGAAAATGTTATATTTGTAAATATTAAGTTTTGTAGTGTTATGTTTGTATTAACATTTGAATTTATACCTACAGGTCCTGATGTATTATTTGTGAAGTTTGAATCTAGTATTGTTATGTTGGTATTTTCATTGTAGTTTATTGATGAATTACTTCGTGCTTTGTTATTTGTGAAGTTTACATTTGTAATATTTACATATGAATTATTGTTGAAGTTTATTCCACCAACTACACCTGTGTTATTTGTGAATTTTGAATCTGTTATATTCATATAACTTTTATTATTATAATTTATTCCACCTTTATCATTTGCTGTGTTATCTTTAAATTCTGATTGTATTATATTTAAGGTAGCAGAATTAGTGTTATAATTTACAGATCCATTTAATGCCATGTTATTTATGAAACTTGAATTTGTAATATTTATATTTCCACCAATATTATAGTTTACTCCACCAATTTTCATTTGCATGATTTAATGTAAATGTTGAATTTTTAATATTTATATTAACAGCATTAGAATTATAATTTACAGAACCATTTTTTGCTGTGTTATTTATGAAACTTGAATCTGTAATATTTAAAATACTGGTATTATTGTTATAGTTTACTCCACCATTACCTAGACCTGCTATGTTGTTTTCAAATACTGAATTATTTATAACTACATATTCTAGGTTTTGATTATAATTTACTCCACCATTTTCATGTGCTACATTTGCTGTGAAATTTGAATCTGTAATATTTAAATTTCCACCGAAATTATAGTTTACAGAACCATTACCTGTTGCATTACTATTTGTGAAATTTGAATTTATAATTGTTAAATAAGCATTAGAATTATAATTTACAGCACCATTTGTTGCATTGTTGTCTGTGAAGTTTGAATTATTTATCACTAAATTAACATTATTATAATTATAGTTTGCTCCACCTTCAGTTGCTGTGTTATTTATGAAAGTTGAATTATTAATTATTGTTTTATTGTTACGATTAGAATTTGCTCCACCTTGATTTGCTGAGTTATTTGTAAATATACAACCTTCAATTGTTAGATTTCCATCGTTCCAATTTGCTCCACCTTTACTTAAAGCTGTATTGTTTGTGAAGCTTGAATTTATAATTGTCATAACTCCATAGTTAACATTTGCTCCAGCATCAACATCTACATTGTTGTTTTCAAATGTGGAATTTACAATTGTCATAGTTCCTGGTCTTACATAGTTTACTCCACCATTATTTGCATGATGATTTTTAAAGCTTGAATTTGTTATTTCTACTGTTCCTTGATTTAAATAACAAAATGCTCCACTATGTGATGCTGTTATGTTTTCCACTGTTAGTTTTGAGTTATTTACATATATTACTGCACCATCTGATGCTTGACAGTTATTTATTATTAGATTTTTAAGATTTAATGTGTAGCCTTCTGCTACTGTTATAAATTGATGATTTTGTCCATCAATTGTTTGTCCATTTCCATTTATTGTTAAAGTTTTGGTATTTGAACCTGTCCAGTTTATTGTATTTGTCACTTGGTATGTTCCCTGATTTAGGTTTATTGTTGTCTCTGTCTCTGAACTTGATTTTATACTTTCTATTGTATTATACAGTTGATCATAATTATCTACTGTATAGGATGCTTTTTTTGTTTCTTTATTACTAATTTTTTTCGGACTATCTAATTTTTTCGTATTATCCTTAATATCTTTCTGTTGTGATTGTGTATTTACATCATCTGTTGTTTTATTTATAGATGTATGTGCTTGGACACTTTGTATGTCACTCATATCACTATTTGTATTATTATCTGCAGCTGTGGCAGCTGAGATAATCATTATAAAAAATATTAAAACTAGGATAAATGAGAAAATTTTTTTATTTCGAAATTTAATCATACATTTTCATCCTAATAATTTTTTTATTGTATTTAAAGACTTTTTTTTTATAATAAATAAATCTAATTTTTTTTTATATGTTAAGTTAAGTTTCAAACATATTATTAAAAAAATCTTTAATGTTATATATTTTATTTGTAAAATTAAATAAAATTATACTCTAATTTTTAGATTTAAATTTTAAATGATATTGGATAATTTCTAATTAAAATAAAATAACTTAAATATTATTATAAATTATTTAAAATAAGATAATTTAAAAATAGATTTTATAAAAAGGATGTTTGATTTAAAATTAAGCTTGATATATAAATATTTTTTAAAAAGAGTTTAAAGAGAGGTTGAATTTATTCAAGTTCATCAAATTTGTCAAATTCATCATATAATTCTATGAATTCATCTCGATAGTTGTTAAATCTTTCAATAAACTTTGTAAATTCATTAATATATTCATCCATTACATCATCAGCAACTGATAGTACTCCTTTGCCTTCAAATAGTAATACTTTTACTTCTAGTAGTGTAAAAAAGTCTGATGAAAGATTTACTGCCAAATTTAGGTATCTTTCATTGTCATAGAAGTGATCTGAAAGTAAGCATTCTATCATTTCTCTTATTTCTACAAAATAAGGATATTCTTGTGCTATGTTTTCATTTGCATAGAAGCATTCTGCAATTTCACTGTATGAATCTAGAATTAGATCTATTATTTCCATTGCTATTATTGTTGAAAGTCCTTTTTTTCCATCAACATGCATATTCCAGAATGTTTCTGCTGTTACTGATTTTAATGTTTCAAATAATCCTGTTATTAGTTGGTTATATTCATGTATATTTCCAAAAACTCCATCATCAAAATCTAGGGCTTGTTCCATAATTATTCACATTTGTATAATTTTTTTAGTTAATTATTAGGTTTAATTTTTAAGTTATATAATTATTTTTTAAAACAATGTAATTATATGTTTTAATTTAAAATAAGTAAGTTCTATTATTATATAAAAAAAAGTAATGTGTGGTTAGAAATTTAAATTTATCAAAAAAAATATTATAAAAAAAAGAAGTAATATGAAAAAAGTAAAACTTCTTTTTTATTTTTCCGTCTGAGTATTTTAGATTTAGTCTATAAGTTTTTTTTAGTTTATAAGTAATTTAACATGTAATTTAGCCTATTTACATAGGAGGCATTCCGCCCATTCCACCCATGTCAGGTGCTGCAGCTGCAGCTGCTGCTGCTCCTTGGCTGGATGATGCAATTACGTCATCGATTCTTAAGATCATTTCAGCTGCTTCTGCTGCAGATTGTATAGCTTGTTTTTTAACTCTTTGTGGTTCGATTACTCCAGCTTCTTTCATGTCGCATACTCCACCTTCAAATACATTTAATCCCATGTATTGTGAGTCTTCGTGTGCTGCTCTTAAATCTACGAGTGAGTCTATGCTGTCGAGACCTGCATTTTCTGCGAGTGTTCTTGGAACTACTTCTAATGCTTCTGCAAATGCTGTTACTGCTAATTGTTCTCTTCCGCTGATTGTTTCTGCGTAGTCTTTTAATCCTTTTGCAATTGCTATTTCTGGAGCTCCTCCACCAACAACAACTTTTCCGTCTTCTACTGTTGATGCTACTACTCCTATTGCGTCTTCTACTGCTCTTTCAATTTCGTCAACTACGTGGCTGGTTGAACCTCTTAAGAGGAGTGTTACAGCTTTAGGATCTTTACATTCTTTTACAAAGATCATGTCGTCACCGGATACTTTGTCTTCTTTAACAAGTCCTGCATCTCCAAGATCTTCTTCTTTTAAATCTTCAATGTTTGTTACGATTTTAGCACCTGTTGCTTTTGCGAGTTTTTCCATGTCGGATTTTTTAACTCTTCTTGCTGCTAAGATTCCTGCTTTTGCAAGGTAGTGTTGTGCTAAGTCGTCAATTCCTTTTTGACAGAATAATACGTTTGTTCCTGCTGCTTCAAGTCCATCGATCATTTCTTTGATCATGTTTTCTTCTTGTTCTATGAATGCTTGCATTTGTGCTGGGTCTGTAATTCTGATTTCTGCATCTACTTCGGTTTCTTTTACTTCAATTGCACTGTTTACTAATGCGATTTTTGCACCGTTGATTTCTGATGGCATACCAGGGTGTACTTTTTCTTTGTCGATGATTACTCCAGATACGAGTTCTGAGTCTTCTACTGATGCACCGTCTTTTGATTCGATTTTTATTTGTTCTGAATCTACTTTACCGTCTTCTTCTACTTGGCTTACTGCTCCTACGATGATTTTAGCTAAAGGTTCTTTTGCTTTTTCTGTTCCTTTACCTGTCATAGCTGTCATTGCTACTTTGAGGAGTGTTTCTTTGTCTGCTGCATCAATTGAGATATCATCTAAGATTTCTGTTGCTTTGAGTGCTGCTTGTCTGTATCCAAGTGCGATGATTGTTGGGTGGATTTCTTTGTCAAGTAAATCTTCTGATTTTTTGAGTAATTCTCCAGCAATGATTACTGCTGTGGTTGTTCCGTCTCCTACTTCATCTTCTTGTGTTTTTGCTACTTCTACAAGCATTTTTGCTGCAGGGTGTTCGATGTCCATTTCTTTGAGGATTGTTACACCGTCGTTTGTTACAACAATGTCTCCAAGTCCGTCTACAAGCATTTTGTCCATTCCTTTAGGACCTAATGTTGTTCTTACTGTTTCTGCTAAAACTTTTCCTGCTAAAATGTTGTTTCTTTGTGCATCTCTACCTATGTTACGGGTTGTTCCTTCAGGTAAGATGATTAATGGTTGTTGTTGTGCCATATTTATTACCTCTAAATAATTTTAATTTTATAAAAGTTTTTATTTGATTAAAACATTGAAAATTTATCTTTATATGAATGTAAAATCATTGATTCATATATTTTTTTAGTTTTTAAAATTAATTTTATTAAAAATTTATTTTATTATTCAGTCTACTATATATTACTGGATTTAACTTAATATAAATACTTTTTGGTTTTTTTCTGTACAAAACACAGAAAAAGATTAAAAACAATTTAGAAAAATTGAAAAATACCATAAAAAAAATAATAAAAAAAATAGTAGGGAGGTGAGAAATTATTGGATAGTATTATTTCTTAGACTTTAAAGCCTATTCTTCTGGAACCTGATGAAGTGGTATTTTTACCCAGATAATTTTATCTTCATCTTTTGCTCTCTGGTAATAGCCTCGTTTTTCAAGTGCTTTAAGAGTTTTTGCAAAGTTTTCCTTTTTAAGTTCTGCAAATCCTATACTTTCAAGATAATCATAAAGTTCACTTGCACTCATTGCATCAGGAAGAATGTGATATATCTGTGATTGGAAACTTGTAAGACCAGGTAATGGTTTTTCTGTCATAATTTGGAAGTAATCACGGTATTTAAGTGAATCTGCAAGTTTTACCTCACTTTCCTTAATTTGAGCAGACATATCCTCGAGTTGTTTTGCAAATTTCTCATTTTCTTCTTTGAGTTTTTCATCTTTTTGAAGCTTAATTTCAAGATCTGCAACCTGTTTTTCATAGTCAATTTTCATATCGTTCTTTTCAGCTTCAATAGCATTAACTTTTACTTTAAGAGCATCATACTCCTTGAGTTGTTGATTTTTATCATCAATAAGTTTTTTATGATTTTCAAGTTCTTCATTTTTAAGTTCAACAAGATTTTTAAGTTCATTAAGTGAAGATGTAACATTTATGAGTGTTGATTCACTTTCTTGAAGTTTCAATCCTCTTTCCTCAATTGTTGCATCTTTTTGAGATATCTCATCTTTAAGATCATCAATAACTTCTAGTTTCTGTGTAGTTTCATCAATTTCAGATTTAAGCTTATTGATATCTTCATCATAACCTTCAATTTGCTTGGTAAGATCTTCAATTTCATTATCTTTAAGTTTAATCTTATTTTCAAGTATTTCAATATGTTTTTTAAT
Organism: Methanosphaera sp.; assembly: GCF_022768985.1. Lineage (NCBI taxonomy): Archaea > Methanobacteriati > Methanobacteriota > Methanobacteria > Methanobacteriales > Methanobacteriaceae > Methanosphaera > Methanosphaera sp. Next base: position 175,150 of record NZ_JALEKL010000011.1, read on the forward strand.
ATCATCAATAAGATCATCTTTTTTAGCTAAACTTTCATCTTTAGCCTTAACAATACCCTCAAGATGAGCATATTTCTGTGTATTATCATTATATTTTTCTCTGATAATTTCAAGATCATCATTTAATGAATCAATATTTTCATTAAGTTCATCAATTTTATAATCTCTCTGACTTACAATGGAGTTAAGTTTTCCAATTTCATGATCTTGTTCTTCCTTAGATTTAGTGAAATTCTCTTTCATCTTAAAGATTTCATCATCTTTTTCCTTAATTTTTTCTGCAACAATAACATTGTTCTGTGCAATTTGATCATTTACCTGTTTTACTTTCTCTTGAAGATCCTGAATATTATTTCTTAAATCCTTAATTTTATCGTTTTTATCAACAATTTCAACTTCTTTAGATTTAAGCATCTTATTGAGTTGTGATATTTCAACATCTTTCAATTCAAGTTTCTGTGGAAGTGCTGCAATCTTATCTTTTTGATCCTGTATTTGTTTGTTAAGTGCTGTGATTTCCTCTGATGTATTCTTCTTAGTTGACTGTAGATTTTCTTTAACTGATTTAAATTCTGCATCTTTTTCTTTTATCACAACATTTAATGTACTGTTTTCCTGTTCAAGTTTTGAAAGAGCAGTATTTTTCTCATCAACAGTTTTCTGCAGATATTGTTTTTCATTTAATAGTTTTTCATTACTATTTGTGAACTTTGTAAGTTCTTCATTTAACTCATCAATTTGTGTTGAAGTTTTCTTATTTAATTCATTATAGTCAATTTTAAGTTTGTCAAACTCTGCATCTTTTTCATATAATTCATGTTTAACATCATTTAATTGTTGTGTTAATTCGTTTTCTTTTACATCATTAACTTCTGCTGCTTCAACTTTAACTTTAAGATCTGAAATTTCATGATCTCTTTGTGTTAGAATATCTTCAAGTTCAACAACTTTAGATTCTGCTGAATCCTTATCTGCTGTTAATGATTTAATCATAAGATCTTTCTGTGTTGTATCTTCTTTAAGTTTTGAAATTTCACCAGATACACCAGTACTGCTTTCTTTAAGTTCATTATATGACTTTTCAAGTTCATCATATCTGATTTTTAGGATGTCATATTCAACTTCAGCTGCAGCTTCCTCATCATCTATTTTTGATTGTGCCTCTGCTTTTGCATCTTCAAGTTCTTTAACTTTACCTTTAAGATCTTCAACTTCAGATTTTGATGTTGTAACTTCAATTTCTAGTTGTTCTATTTTTTCATCTTTATCTTTTACATCAGCTTTAAGTGTTTCATTTTCATTAGATAATGTATTATTTACATCTACTAATTCCTGATTTTCCTTAATTACCTCATCATCTGCTGCTACAACTGATGCATCTACCACTTTAAGATCTTCTGAAGCTTTTCTAAGTTTGGCGTTTTCATTTTCAAGTTCTTCAATCTTAATTTGATTAATTCGAGTTGAATCTTTCAGATGTTCATATTTTACTTTCACATCTATTAATTCATCAGATTTACGTGTGAAATCCTCAATTAATTCACTCATAGATGTACTTGTTGTAGATGTTACATCAACTGTTGGTGTTTGAGCTTTAAGTTTTAATGATTCAGCTTCCTGCTTTAAGGATGCATTTTCATCTTCAAGTTCTGCAATTTTAATGTTAAGTTCTGCAAAGTCATCATCTGAATTTTGTGCAACTTTAAGTTGTGCAATGTCTTGCTGGTATTTTTCTATTGCTGCTTGTTTTTCATCTAATTGTTTTTTATAATCTTCAACTTCACTATCTTGTATTTGTTGTGTTGTCTGTTTTAGTTGTGCATTTTCATCTTCAAGCTTACTTATTTGCTGGTCACGTTGTGCCATTTCTAGTGTAAGCTTATTTTTAAGATCTGGAATTTCCTTTAATTCCTCATTTTGTCTGTCAATTACTGCTTTTAGCTGATTTATCTCTGTTGTTGATGTTGATGATTGTGCATCTTCTACTTCTTGTTTTAGTTTTTTAATTTCATCTTCGAGTGCTGCTGTTTTTTCTATTTCATCAACATTTACTTTCTGTAGCTCATCTACTTGAGCATCTTTTTTTGTAACTTCTTCTTGTAATTGTTTTAATTGTTTTTCATAATCTTGTTTTTCTTCTTCTACTTCTTTTGTAGCTTTAGAGTTAAGTTCTAGAATTTCAAGATCTTTTTCTTTAAGTTGTGTTTCTTTTTCCTGTAAATTTAAGTCAAGTTCTTTTAGTTGATTGTCTTTACTTCTTATTTCATCTGTTAATTCGTTAATTCTACCATGTAGAGCTGAATTATTACTTTCTGTCTGTATTAGAACGTTTTTAACAACTTCTTCTGTTCGTATATCTTTATATTCTTCACTTAACTGTTCTTTTAACATGTTAATTTCTTTAAAACAAGATTTCACAAGTTCCCTTAATTCTTCTGATTCAACATCATTTAAAAACGCCATTGTGATCACTATCCAATATATATTATTTATATATGTTTAAAACATTTTTTTATAATTTACTATTTTAGTTAAATAATTTTCAATTTTTCCCCATTATTTTATAATAAATTCTTTGTTTTCATAAAATATTCACATAGATATGATACTATATATCCAAATATAAATCCACCAAGAACATCTGATGGATAATGTACACCAAGATACATTCGACTTAATGCTACAAGTACTGGTATTAGTATGAAAAGCCACCAATGTCCATATCTTTTTGATAATGTATAAAACAGTACTGTTGCTGTTGTTGTATGTCCTGATGGAAATGAATAACTACTCTCATGTGCAAGCACATATAAGGGTGTTATGACATCGTATGGTCTTATTCTATGTACTCCAAGTTTTACAGCTTCAATTGTAAGCCATGCTACTATTGTTGAAATAATAAGAAGTTTTGCATAATTTTTTGTCTTCTTATTTTTTGATATGAAATATAGTAGTACTCCTATTATAATAGCCACATATGCCCATCCAAAGATTGTTATAAAACTTGCTATGCTATTTAGGATGTTATTGTGAAATCCTAAGTTTATAAATTGAAGTATTGCCACATCAATTGAATATAAATCAATTATCATACAATCCTCTCCCCCTAAAAAAATATAATCATATAAGTATTATAATGTAAAATTAAAAAAAATAGTTTTTTTTCTTTTCTTTGAAAAAAAGAGATTAAGAATTCTTTTTTTGGTTAAAATAGTTTTTATAAAAAAAATGGTTTGAATTTTAGAATAGTATATTAATTTAATTTTCCTACCCTAAAATATTTTATTTCCCCTTTTTATTTTTCTTATAAGTATAGTTTAGATATAAGTTGAGCATTTAATATTGAAGCTCCAGCTGCTCCACGAATAGTATTATGTCCTACAAGGGTATATTTGAAACTGTTATCAAATACATCTTCACGTACACGTCCTACAGTTACAGCCATTCCATGTTGTGAGTCACGATCCATACGTGGTTGTGGACGATCTTCTTCATCACGTACAAGTACAGGTTGCTCTGGTGCAAATGAAAGATTTTCTTTCTGTGGAAGACCTCTGAAGTTTCTCATTTCCTCTTTAATATCTTCAACTGTCACATCATCTTCTTCAAATTCAATAAATACAGATTCTGTGTGTCCATCAATAACACCTACTCTATTACATGAAGCACTAAGTGGGAAGTTAGCTTTTTTCACTAATCCTCCTTCTGCTTTTCCAAGTAAGTGTAGAGTTTCAGATTGCATTTTTTCTTCTTCTCCACCAATGTATGGTATTACATTATCAAGTATTCCCATTGATGGTACACCATTGTATCCTGCTCCACTTACAGCCTGCATTGTTGATACAGATACACGTTTAAATGTATATTTATCAAATAATGGTTTTAATGTAAGTGTTAATGCTATTGTTGAACAGTTTGGATTTGTTACAATACATCCATCCCATCCATTAATATCTTTTTGAAGTTCCATCATTTCAAGGTGTTCAGGATTTACCTCTGGAATTATGAGTGGAATATTTTCTTTCATACGATTTACACTTGCATTTGATGCTACAATAAATTTCTCAGCAAATGCAGCTTCTACAGGTTCTGCAAGTGATGCTGGAAGTGATGCAAATACAAAGTCTACATCATCACTTACCTCATTTGGATCTGTATTTACAAGTTTCATATCCTTTACACATTCAGGTATTGGTGTTGTTTGATGCCATCTTACTGCATCTTCATAACGTTTTCCTGCAGATCTTTCTGATGCTGCTATACTTACAATATTAAAATCTGGAATTTCAGATAATAGTTGGATAAAACGTTGTCCTACCATTCCAGTTGCACCGAGTACACATACATTATTTACCATAATTTGATTTCTCCATTAATTTTTAGTTTTCTTAGAAGTTTAAGTCTAGTACATCGTTCATACCTGCAATTGTTTTATCCTGTTTTGTCATAAGGTAGTTAATTGCACGTATTACACCGTTTACAAATGCTTGTCTTGTTGATGCTCTGTGTGTTACTTCTATTCTTTCTCCATCTCCTGCAAACATTACAGTGTGATCTCCTACTATGTCTCCTCCACGTACAGCATGGATACCAATTTCATTTTCTGGTCTTGCACCTACCATACCTTCACGACCATAGCATGCATTTTCTTTAAGGTTAAGGTCAAGATTTTTAGCTACAATTTCTGCTGCTCTTTTTGCTGTTCCTGATGGTGAATCTTGTTTGTTGTGGTGGTGTGCTTCTATAATTTCCACATCATATTCTTGTCCTAGGATTTTTGCAACTTGTCCTACAATTTCAAAAAATACATTTACACCTGTTGCCATGTTTGGTGATATTACACCTTTTACACCGTTTTCTTCGATAATTTTATACATTTCATCGAGTTGTTCATCAGATATTCCTGTTGTTCCAACTACCACATTTACTCCACATTTTGCACATACTTTTACAGTTTCAACAGCTGCTGCTGCAATTGTAAAATCTACTAATACATCTGGTTTTATGTCATTTAATGCAACTTCAAGGTTTTGTGAATCTATTATTTCCACTCCCATTGTTCCGAGTCCGATTTGTTCTCCTAAATCTTTTCCTTCCAGTGGTGTGTTTGGTCTTTCTATTCCTAGTACTACTTCCATATTTTCTTGTGCTTGTACTGTTTTAACAATTTTTGAACCCATGTTTCCAGCACAACCTGTTACTGCTACTTTAATCATTAAATCATCCCCATTTAATTTATTTTCTTTATAATTTTTAATTTTCTATAAATCTTATAATAAGTTATATTCTTTAAGTACATCTTTTAGTATTGCATCATTTTCCTGTGAAATTTCATTAATTGGCATTCTTAGTCCGCCAATATCCATTCCCATATAGTTTAATGCTCTTTTTGTTGGAGCAGGACTTGCTTCAATAAATAATACATCCATCATGTCATATAATTCATTTGAAAGTGTACGTGCTTTTGTATAATCTGCATCAAGTGCAGAGCGTACCATTGTTGACATCTTATTTGGAAGTACATTTGCAACAACACTTATAACTCCACGTGCACCTTGTGAAATCATTGGAAGTGTTAGTGAATCATTACCAGAAAGTACTGTGAAATCATCAATGTCACTTTTTGCTAGTCTGCTAAATACTTCTGCAAGCTTATTTAAGTCAGGATTTGCCTCTTTTATTGCTACAATATTGTCAAGTTCTGCAATTTTTAGTATTGTGTCAATTGATAAATCTACACCTGTTCTTGATGGTACATTATATGCAATTATTGGTATGTTTGTTGAATCATTAAGTAGTTTATAATGATTGTAAAGTCCACTTTGTTGTGGCTTATTATAGTATGGTGTTATAACTAAAGCTGCATCTGCACCTGCATCTTCTACATATTTTAGTAGATCTAGTGCTTCTGCTGTTGCATTACTTCCTGCACCTGCAATGGTTGTTACCCGTCCATCTGCTTGATCTACCATGATATCTATTACTTTTTGATGTTCATCATGTGTCATTGTTGCAGATTCACCTGTTGTACCTGCTGCAACTATTCCATCAACACCTTGATCTATGAGAAAATCTATGAAGTTTCTATATTTTTCTTCATCAATATTATTATCACCATCAAAAGGTGTGATCATTGCAACATGTGTTCCATCTAAATTCATACTAAAGTCTCCTTAATTAATTTATATGCTTTTTCACCATTTTCCCAGTCAACAAATACTACTACTGCTGTTTGGCTGGAAGATAATTCAACTATGTTAATATTGTTTTCATGAAGTGGTTTTGTAATACTTGCTATGATGCCAGGGGTGTCAATGAAGTCATGACTTACAAGTGAAATCATAGCAATTTTCTGTCCAAGTGATATTGAACTAAATGTATCTCCTTCAATTATTGCTTGATGTAATATTTCATGTGCTTTTATTGCATCTTCATATTTGAAAAATAGGGTTATTGAACTTTCACCAGTTGAAATGCCATATATGATGAAGTTATGTGCATTTACAAGCTGTGCTATTTCTGCTATTATTCCCTGTTTTTTCATGAGATTCTCACCTACAACGGCAAGAACTGCTAGTTGATCATCTAATTTTGTTATTGTTATTATGTCTTCATCAGGATTTGCCGGACCTATAATATCAGTCCCCTGTACTCTTAAATTTCCATATTCAAAGCTTATTATCTTAGCTTTTATTGATGGATCCTTGTATCTTAAAGCATTAGGATGAAGTACCTGTGCTCCATAGTTTGCAAGATCTATCATTTCTTCAACTGTTATCTTATCAAGCTTTCGTGCTGTGTTTAATTTACGTGGATCAGTAGACATTACACCTTTTACATCTGTTACAATAACTACTTCATCTGCACCTATACATTGTCCTATAAGGAATGCTGATACATCACTTCCTCCACGTCCTAGTGTTGTTACATTGTTTTCACTATCTCGTCCAAGGAATCCACAGATTACTGGAATTATTCCCTGATCTACTAGTTTTTTTATGTGTTGTTTTACTTTTTCTTCTGTAGCTTTCTTGTCAATCTTGGCTTCTGTAAAGTTACTATCTGTTATTACTGGCCATTTTTCACTGAATGGATCTATATATTCTGCTTTTACTCCTAATGACTCTATTGTTGCTGCCATTATTCGTACACTTTGCATTTCACCCATTGAAAGTATGCCTGCTAACTGTTTGTCCGTTACTAGATCTCCCATTGATTCATTTACAAGCTTTATTGATTCATCAGTTGTCTTGTTAATTGCAGAAACAACTACTATTACCTTGTTTCCCTGCATGTATTCATTCACTACTGATTTTGCTGCTTTTTGAATCCTTTCTCCAGTTCCTACTGAAGTTCCACCAAATTTTGCCACAACCGTCGCCATAGATTCACCCTTAAAAATTATATTTTCTATCTAAATAAACTTAATTCATAAAATTCATTAAATTTTTTTTTATATGAATATTATCATTTTTTTATATTAATTTTATTATTATAACATTAAACTGTTACTAGTTACATAATATATATGAATTATATATTTATTAAAATTTTATAATAAAAGATCATTAAAATATTAAAAATTATGAAAAAATAGACCTTATTTTAGAAATTTTACAGCATCGTTAAAAATAGTTGGGAAGTTAGAAAAGAAAAAAAATATTTTTTATATATAGAATTAGAATTTATTAAAAATTAGTAAATTATGAAAAAAAAGTAAAAAAAAAGAAAAATAACTTAATGAACTTATTGTTGCATTAAGTGGGTTGCATATCCAGCAATTTGATTTCTTAAGTGTTTTGTTGACACTGTTGAGTATTCAGCAACAACTTGTTTGTTGTTTTCAAAATCATTGTTGAATTTTTCACCGTGTGCTTCAAGTAATTCTTTTGCTGTTCTTTTTACAAATGTTGTTCTTATATTTCCCATAATCATTCCTCCAAAATTTTCTATAAGTATATAAATTTATTATTTTGTTATTTTTTTATTATAAAAAAAATTTAAAAAAAAGTAATTAACGTTAATTTAAATATTTCTTCTGCTCTTGTTTACTTAACTTTGCAAGCATGTCAAAGATTTCAAAGATTATTTCCTTGTCATATTCAACATCTGCCATTAAGTTTTCAAGTTTATCATGAATAATATCTTCTCTTGATTTATCAAATAAATCCATATCTAAAGCTTTCTTTGATGAGATAATATCAGGAGCAAGTGATGTTCTCTCAAGTATTAGATTAAAAATTTGCTCATCTATTTCATCAATCTTCTTTCGTGATTTATTTAATAATTTTTCAGCTTCTTGTTTATTCAAAATAATCCTCACCTTATTACTACAGATCCCTCATTATCAGGTTCTGTCTCTATCAACAATCCAGGATACTTAGAAAGTGCACTTTTAATTTCTTCAATATCAAGATCATCTACTAATATAGAATAAGCAGATCCAGTCCCAGATAATCCTGCAGCTTTTGCTCCTGCTTTTAATGCATCAAGTACAATGTTTGTATCAAAATTTAGTGCATTAGCATAAAGTAAGCCATTTAAGGTTAGAGCTTTTTCAATATTTTCATCTATTGCATGCGAAAATGCTATTTCCACAAGTGGTGCTAAAACTTTCATATTTTCAACATCACACTGTGCAGTATATGAAGATTTGTCTGGTATATATATTAAAACTTTCGAATATTTAATAGAATAATCTTTCAAAATTTTCCTTTCATAATTATCACATATCTTCCATCCACCATAAAATGATGCAGAAGCATCATCATATGCACCAGTAATAGATACACCAACATCTAGTGATGCTTCAATTGCAATATTTACAATGTCATCATCTGTAATATTAACATCATCCATAGTTAAGTTACATGCACCTAAAAGCTCAATTATTGTCCCATAAACTACTGAATTTGATGCTGCACTACTACTTGAAAGACCTGATCCTGGTGGAATATCTGATTTTGTTTTAACTTCTAATTTAATATTTTTAAGATTAAAACAATCATATTCACATAATTTTTCATATGTTAACTTGATACAACGCTCCATTAGTGATGTATCCATGTCTGGATCATCAAGGCTGATACATTCACATTCTATATCTTCTTTTGCATCAAAACTTACAATATTTACATCTGCTGTTACATATAATTTTATTCCAAAAGCAGAACCAAAACCTGTTGCAATTGCATTAATTACTGTTGCTGATGCAGGAGATCGTACTTTTACCATTGAAAATTACACCTTTTTATAAATTTTTTTAATATTTTTTTTATATTATTTTAAAATATATTAGAATTTATTAATATAAGTTAAATGAATTTTACATAAAAATATGCTAATTTTATAGGATGATATGTAGCATATAAAACTATTTTATAAATTATGAATATTATCTTTAAAATAAAATTTAAATTATATATAGATGGTTGTTATATTATTATATGATTATAAAAAAAAATGAAATCTAATAGATGATATTATAAAATATTTATATATTTATATAAAGTTAATATAGATACAAAAAAAAATTTTAAAGGTGAAAAAAATGGTTGTAAAACTTGAAGTATACACATCACAAACATGCCCATTTTGTCCAAGGGCTGTTGCTGCAGCAGAAAAAGTAGTTGAAAAATTTGGTGACCAAGTAGAATATGAACATCTTGATGTAGCAGAAAACATGGATAAAGTACAACAATATGAAATAATGTCTGTACCAACAGTTATTATTGATGGTGAAGTTGCATTTGTAGGTGCACCAACAGCAAGAAATCTTGCAGAAAAAGTAAAAGAAAAATTAGGACAATAGATACAATCTCCTAATTTTCCATAACCCCCTTCTCCTCCTCTTTTTTATTAGATGAACTATTTTTTTCTAAGATCACTTATTTCATATTATTTTAAATTAAAAAAATACAAATTTTAAATACCTTATTTTAAAGCTTTATTTATTTTTATTAAACAATATAATACAACAAATGCCTATTATTTTAGATAAATAATTAAAGAAATATCACTATAATTATTATATAATATGATTTAATGCTAATATAATCATGAAAATTATTAGAAATTTGAAAATATTACAAGTTAAGATTATATTTTTTTTATTGATGGGGGATAATTTTAAATGGAAGCACATGAAAATTCACCTGAAAAGTCAGGTATTACAACAGGAAGTGTTGCAACAGCAGCATCACTTGCAGCACTACTAAAACTAACAGATAAAGCACCAGAAGTTGTTGAGATAAGAACTCCAATAACAAAACTTAATGTTAAAATTGAAAAATCAAAAGTTATTGATGATAAAACTGCACAAGCAAGTGTAATTAAGCCTACATATAATGATCCTGATGTTACACGTGGAATTGAAATAATATCTGAAGTTACACTAACAGATAATAGTGGTTTTGTTGAAATTACAGCAGGAGAAGGTGTGGGTGTTGTTACAAAGCCTGGTCTTCAAATTCCTGTTGGTGAATATGCAATAAATCCAACACCAAGAAGTATGATAAAAGAAAATCTTAAAAGATATCTTCCAGAGGGCAGGGGTGTTATTGTTAAGATAATAATACCAGAAGGACGTGCTATTGCTCCTAAAACCATGAATAGTCGTCTTGGTATTATGGATGGAATATCTGTTCTTGGTACAACAGGTGTTGCAAGACCAATGTCATCAAAGGCATATAAGGATTCTCTTCGTGTACAAATTGATGTTGCAGTAGCAAATGGATATCGTGATCTTCTCTTTGTTCCTGGAAATATTGGTACAAATATTGCAAAGGAAAATCTTGAAGTTGAAGATGATGCAATAATTGAGATGAGTAACTTTGTTGGATTTATGCTTGATGAGGCTGATAAAGAATCAGGTTCTATTGATTCAATCACAATTTTTGGTCATGCAGGAAAGCTTATTAAAATTGCAGCAGGTATATTTAATACAAAGCAAAGTGTTGCAGATGCAAGACGTGAAATTATGGCATGTTATAGTGCTCTTTGTGGAGCAGATACAAAGACTGTTTGTGACATCTTTGCATGTATTACAACAGAGGATGTTATTAAAATTCTTGATAAAAACAATCTAACAGATAAGGTATTTACACTTATTGCTGATGAAATTGTTAAATTATGTGAACTTAAATATAATATTAAGTTTTATGTTACAATAGTTAAGATGAATGGTGATATTCTAACAAAAGATCATGCAAAGCAAATACCATTTAAATGGAAAACAACAGAAGAATAGAAAAATAATAATATTAAGATAATAAGTATTTTAGGTTGTGTATGTGGTTATGAATATTTGTATTATTGGACAGTATCCTCCAAAGCTTGGTGGTGTTGCAACTTATATGAAAAACTTGGAAGATGAACTTCAAGCTATGGGACATAATGTTTATGTTCTTACATATAAACAAGACTGTGACTTTAAAGATAATGTCTTTTGTGCAAATACAGTTAATATTCCAGTTCTTCGTGGTGTTAGCTTTATAATATCTGCATATTTTAAGTTACGTGAAATTATAAAAAAATATGATATTGATGTTATACATGCAAACTACCTCATACCCCCAGGTATTATTGCATCATTAATTCATAAAAAAGATATTAAAATTGTCATGACAGCACATGGATCTGACATAAATATACTACCCGAAAATAAGATTATACGACCAATACTTAAACATACCCTTAAATGTGTAGATGAGGTGTATTTTGTAAGTGAAAAGCTACAACAAAAAGCATTAGCAATGAATATTGAAGGACTAGCTGAAAAATCAAAAGTTACACCAAATACTGTTAATATAAATAAATTTAAGCCAATAGATGAAAATACCAAAACATTAAATGAAAAATATCAAATGCCAGTAGTTGTATTTATTGGAAATCTAGTTAAACAGAAAGGACTAAAATACCTACTTAAAGCAAAAAAACTATCAAAAACAACATACACACTTCTAATATATGGTGATGGAATACTAAAAGATGAACTAAAAAACTACATCAAGGAAAATAAAATACAAAACACCTACCTTATGGGAAAAACAGACACACCCGAGATAATCATACCACAAAGTGATATAATGGTACTTCCATCAGTATCTGAAGGTGCAAGCCTTGTAGCACTTGAGGCAATGTCATGTGCAAAGCCATTAATTGCAACAGATACAGGAAATATAACAACAACAATAAAAAATAACCATGATGGAATAATAGTTCCAACATGCAACCCTCAAAAACTAGCAGATGCAATAGATGAACTAATAGAAGATGAAGATAAAAGAATAAAAATAGGTGAAAATGCACGAAAAACAGTGATTGAAAACTACTCAAAGATGCAAATACCATATGCAAATAAAGAACAATGAAATGAATAATTAGAAAAAATATAGAAAATAAAATGACTTAATTGTGAGGCTTGAATAACTTGGTAAATATTGACCCAGAAATTGATGCAATAATAAAAAAGGCATATCCATACATTAAAGAATTTAACCCAGCACAACAGGCAGTGATAGATTCAGGATATCTTGAAAGTGAAGACAACTACATAATCTCAATTCCAACAGCAAGTGGTAAAACAGTTCTCGGAGTACTAGCAGCACTAAAAGTACTACAAAAAGGTGGAAAGATAATCTATGCAGTACCACTAAAATCACTACAAAATGAGAAATATAAGGAATTTAAGAGATTTGAGGAATTTGGATACAAGGTAGGTAAAAGTCCAAAAACATCAGACATTGCAGTGATGGTATTTGAATCATTTGATGTGCTAACACGTTCTGCAAATCAAATAAGTGAAGTTGACCTTGTAATAATTGATGAATTTCACATGATAGGTGACTATTCACGTGGACCTACACTTGAATGTGCAATAACAAGAGTTATGGATAAAAACACATCAATACGTCTAATTGCACTATCTGCAACACTAAGAAATATGGATGAACTTGCCTCATGGCTTAATGCAGAGGTAGTGACCCATGATTATCGTCCTGTACCACTACATAAGGAAGTTCTCTGTACTGAGGAATTTGATACAAAAGATAAAAATAATATTGTCTATAAGATTCTTAATGATTCACTAAATGAATCAGCACAGATGCTTACATTTGTTGCAACAAGACGATTTACAGAAGCACTAGCAAAGAATATGGCAAAAAAGATTGAAAAGAAACTACCAGATGAAAGACGAGAGGTTTATGCTGCAATTGCCGAAGACATTCTTGATGTATCAAGACGTGGTGGAAATCAGCCAACAGAGCTATGCTATACACTTGCTGAATGCATAAAATGTGGAGTTGCATTCCATCATGCAGGATTATTTGACAGACAAAAAGAGATAATAGAAGATGAATTTATAAATGGAAATCTTCTAATGATTACAGCAACACCAAGTTTAATGTATGGAGTTAACCTTCCATCAAAAAATGTTATAATACGAGACTATACCAGGTGGACAGAACAGGGATCATGTAACATACCAGTATTTGACTTTGAACAGATGGCAGGACGTGCAGGAAGACCAGGATTTGACACAGAGGGAAATGCATATCTTATAGCTAAAAGTTATGATGAAGCATTCTATCTTAATGACTTCTATATTGAAGGTGAAATTGAACTTACACATTCAAAACTCATAGATAACCATGATGCAGTACTAAGACAAATAATTACACAAGTATCAACAGGAAATGCACATAATGTAGATGAACTTATCGAGTTTTTCAGCAAAACACTCTATGGATACCAGATACAAAATTCATGTGGAGATATGGGATATGCAATTGAAAATTCTATTAAGATAGAAATTGAATCATCACTACAATATCTGATTGAACATCAAATTATACGACCAACACCATCTGGTCTTCAAACTACACCATTTGGTGTTCTTATATCAAGAAATAATTATTCTGTAAAAACTGCTGTAAGACTAAGAGGTGTTATTGAGAAGATGGATGAATTTAAAGAAGCAGAACTTATATATGAGGTTGCATCATCTGTTGAAATACCAAAAGTTAACACTAAATATAGGGCAAATAAGGATAATATTCGTGATGTTCTTGGACGAAATGGAATCTTCATATATAATGTTACACCAGATGATTCAACAGCTGCAAGTCTTCTTGAATGGATTAATGAGAAGAAGGAATATGAAATTGAAAACTATCTTAAAGTATATGCTGCATCAACATCACGTTCAAGTTATGAAGCATCAAGTCTTGTTAAGTTTGTAGGTAAAATCTGTGATGTTATAGGAATTTATGAATATCACAATGAAATTGAAACACTTGCAGCAAGACTTTACTATGGTATTAAGCCTGAATTAATTCCTGTTGTTATTGGAATTAAACATCTTGGACGTCAACGTGCACGTAAGATCTTTGACATCTTTGGATCAGATTTAAGTAATGTTAAAAAAGAACAATTAATGAAAATTGATGGTATTGGAGAGTCAATTGCTACAAATATTGTTAATTATTATCAAAAATAGAAATAATATAAAAGAGGGGAGTGTTATTATTATGGATAAAGTTTATACTAAAATGCCACTAGATGAATTAAATGAAATACTAAAACGTGAAGTTAAAGACATATCACTTAAGGAGTTATATGATCTTTCAATTCATTTTGATGAGGAGAGAAAATATCTTCCACGTGAATATAAACAGGAATATACAGAATCTGTAATTAAGGTAATTGTAAGTAGAATTGCAATGCTTAAAAATAGTCAGGCAACCTATCCTGGAAAGCTTTCAGAAAAGGATGCAGAGGCAATTAATGAAATTATGGCAGATAGTGATGATAGAATTGAATATATTCTAAATATTATTGTTGTATTTACAACATATCTTAAAAAACGTCCAATACACCTTCCTGGTACTGTGTTCCCAGGTCTTCAGACAATATATTCAGATGGAGAGGACTACTACTGTCCTGTTAAAAAGTATCATATAGACAATCCTAATGCACTGTGTAAGTATTGTATTGCAAAGGCTGTGTAGAAATTATAAATTAAAGATTATTTTTTTGGTGATTTAGTATGAATGAAGATGATCTTCTTAAAAGATATGAAAAAAGACAAGCTCTTAAAGATAAAATAGTTAAAGAAGAAGTACACAACATTGAAAAAGAACTTAAAAGTGATGATTATAAGACTAAGACATTGATTGAAAAAAGTTCACTTGGTGAGGAGTACCATAATATAATCGATGAAAAAGATCAAATTGACTATAAACATCAGGGAAAATTCAATAAAACATACCATAAAATTGATGAAATACTCTATAAATTTGATGTAAAAGTTGAACGTAAAAGTGATTTTATTGATGAAAAGATTCGTCAAAAAGAGCGTGAAATTGAAGATAGAATTGGTGAAATGTTCTA
Organism: Methanosphaera sp.; assembly: GCF_022768985.1. Lineage (NCBI taxonomy): Archaea > Methanobacteriati > Methanobacteriota > Methanobacteria > Methanobacteriales > Methanobacteriaceae > Methanosphaera > Methanosphaera sp. The sequence goes on from NZ_JALEKL010000011.1 coordinate 190,543, forward strand.
AAAAAAATTAGTTTAATATAAATTCAGGGGAGGATATGTTTTAATTTTCTAGAAAAAAAAGGATTTAAATAAGGAGGGATTTTATCCTCCACCTACTCCTCCATCTGTATTTAGATCTGTATCAAATCTTCGTGATAGTTGATCTTGAAGTTTTTCTTCATTTGATAGGTCATCTTTAGATTGTACTTTCTGTTTTTTATTTGATTTATCTGTTACTTCTATAAAGTCAACATTGTACCATAATCTTGTTAGTTCATCAACTTCTATTAGAACCCAGTCTGCTCCATCCTCATTTTTTATGTCAAGAACTTCTCCTATTGTTCCTGTGGATGGATATATGATGTATGTTCCAACGTCAATTTCACGTCCTTGTTTATCTTTTAAAACCATATTATCTTTACATCCTTAATTTTTTTTTATCTTAATTTTATATCTAATATATCCTCTATTTTATTATCTGTTTTTGATTGTCTTATTATTTTAGGATATTTATTTGTAAGATCAACTATTGTTGAAGGCTCACTACTTTGTGATATTCCCATATCTATATATGTTGATATTTCATCTTTGAAGTATTTACTTATTTCACATATACTTCTTGGTGTTGGCATATTTGATATATTTGCACTTGTTGTGGTTATTGGAAAATCCTGTGTTAGGTTGTATGTTATCTTATTTTTTGGTATTCTTATTCCTACTGTTTTCTTATTTGCTGTGATTGTATCTGATATTATATCCTTTTTTGGTAGTATGAATGTGTAGGCTCCTGGAAGGTATGTTTCTAGTATTTTATCTATTGTTTTATTTGTCTTTGTTATTTGTTTTATCTGATCTGTGTTGTGTACTATTATTGATAACGGCTTTGTATGATCTCTTTGTTTTATATTATAGACTTTTCTTACTGCTTGTGTATCATAGATATTTGCACCTATTCCATAGATTGTATCTGTTGGATATACTATGATTTTGCCATCTTTTAGTTGTGCTATTATTTCATCTATTTGATGTTTTGTTGGATTTTTTATTATATTCATTATTTATGCCGTCTTTTAATGGTTTTAATAATTATATATAAATCTAAGTATAAATATTATAATCATGCTAAATGATAAACTTAGACCCCAGGCTAATAAGATTACTGGAAAAATTGGAGCTAAGATTAATATTAATCCTGATGTTGTTACTATTATTGGACTTTTAATTAGTTTCTTTTCAGGTGTAATGTTTGCTTCAGGAGATCTTATCTTTGGAGTTATATTTATATTACTAAGTGGTATTTGTGATGTTATTGATGGTGCTATTGCACGTAGTCATAATCGTCAGAGTAAATTTGGTGGATTTCTAGATTCTGTATGTGACAGATTTGCTGATGCTGCAATTATTGTTGGATTAGTTATTGGTGGCTATATTGGACCGATTCTTGGTGTTTTAGCTGTTCATTCTGCAATGACTGTTAGTTATGTTAGATCTAGAGCTGAAAATGAGGGTATAAAATGTAGTGTTGGAATTGCAGAACGTGCAGAAAGACTTATTATCATAGTTGTTGGTGCTCTTATTGCTGCTGCATGTGGTAATTCTCATAATATTATGTTTATGACCATTGTTATTCTTACAATACTTAGCTATATCACTGTACTTCAAAGAGTATATCATACCTGGAATAATTTAAAATAGGAATATCTTTTTTGATTTAATTATAAGAGGAGGTGGAAGATTTTATTAAATCCTTTTTTTCTCTTATATTTTTTTATTAAATAATTTAGTTATAACTTATAACTTAAAAGTTGTTATATTAGTTTTCTATGAATCTAATAATTATATACATTTAAATAAAGATTATTAAATAAGACTAAAAACTTAAATTTGGGGAAGGTTAGAAAAAAATGGAACCTGAAAAACGTATAAATAAAGACTTAAAAATTTTTGAAGAAAACATAATACCAGTTGAAGAACTTGAACTTTCAGATGAAGAAGTACAAGTTAAAGAGATGGCAAAACGATACTATGAAGATACAAAGTACTACTTTAAAATTGAAGATTTTCTAACATCATTTGCATGTATTGCATATGCTCATGGACTTCTTGATTCATTAAGAATAATGCATGACCTTATTGAAGATTCATAAAATTAAAGGGGAGGAAATTAAGCCCTATGAAATCACATAATACCATTATTGTTGGTGGTGGAGCAAGTGGAATGCTTGCAGCAATAGAACTTGATGATAAAAAAAGTTTACTTGTTGAAAAAAACTCACAACTTGGACGTAAAATTCTAATAACTGGTGGTGGACGATGTAACATCACAAATAAAGCACCAATAAAGGAATTTATACGTAATTATAATGGGAATGGAAACTATTATCGTGGAGCATTTAATCAATTTTTTAATGATGACATCATAAAACTTCTTGAAGATAATGGATGCATGACAAAAATTGAAAAGAAAAAACAAGTATTTCCAACAACAGATAATGCAAAAGATGTAAATGATACACTTATAACTCTTGTTAAAAAGTCAAATACAAAATATGAGCTTAACTGTAATATTGTTGATATAACAAAAGAAGATAATTACTTTATTCTTAAAACAGCAACTAATAAAGTATTTAAAGCAGAAAATGTAGTGCTTGCCACAGGATCTGATGTATATAAAAATACAGGATCAACAGGTGATGGTGAAAAATTTGCAACAAAACTTGGACATACAAAGCCTGATGATATTGTAGGTCTTGCACCTGTTGCAATAAAAGAGGATTGGATCAGTCAACTTCAAGGTATTGCAGTTGATGTAAAAATTGAAATTAAAGCAGATAAGAAATCATTAATTAAAGATGAAAATGCATCAATAATGTTTACACATAACGGTCTAACTGGTCATATAATACTTGATAGTAGTATGCAAATTAATGAGATGCTAAAAAAAGATAAAAAAGTAACAATACATCTTGACTTTGTAGGAAATTTAAACTATGAACAACTTGACATAAAACTTCAAAATGATTTCAGCCAATATAAAAAACAAGGACTTAAACGTTATCTTCACACATATATGCCACGAAATATGGTTGAAGTATTTCTAAAACACCTAGATATAGAATCTGATACAATTCTTAACCAGGTGACAAAAAAGCAGAGAAACAAACTAAAAGATGCACTTAAAAATACCATCCTAACTGTAGATTATGTTGTTAAAAAACAGGCAATGGTAAAAGATAGTGGAATTAGCCATGATGAAATAGATCCAAATACTTTTGAATCAAAAATCATTGAAAATCTCTACATTACAGGTGAACTAGTTGAGGGAAGTGGAAAATGTGGAGGATTTAACTTACAAAAAGCTTTCTCAACAGGAGTAGTTGCTGCAAGATCAATCAAAAGAAAGGATGATATAAATTGATAAAGATAAGCTATAAAAGATCAGACTATCAACAAGATATGATAGATAATATAAAATTACTTGATAATGTAGTAGAGCTTGGATGTCATGTTGGAATATCAACACAGATCATCTCAAGACTATGCCAGGATGGATCTGTATATGCATATGATAACAGTCCTGAAAGTACAAAGGCAATGAGAAAACTTCAAATTGAAAATAAAAATATAATATTTAAAAATGCAGATGTACGAAACTCTGACATTATCAAAAAACAAGCACAACTTGATGATATTGATGTATTATGTGTTGATCTTGGAGGAGGATATCATCCAGATACAGTATTTAAGGTGTTCTTTTTATGGTCATCAATACTAAAGCCAAGAGTTACATTAATACGAAATCAGGGACTTATGGAGTTTGTTAATGCATCACAAACAAAAGATGAAACAGATACATCTGGTGGTTATCTTAAGATTGCATCATCTGCCATTGTACAAAAAAATACATCTAAAAATTAAATATAGCATCAAACAAAATATATAAACATATATGATAAATCTATGAGTTTTTTTATTTAAAGGAGAGTTTATCACCAAAACAAATATTATTATATTACAGATAGAATTTAAGGAGGAATTAAAACGATGATCGGAAAACAAATTAGACTTGAACGTATAATCAATCGTAAGACAGGTAAATGTGTTATAGCACCACTCGACCATGGTATATCAGGAGGTCCAATTCCTGGAATTATAAACATGCCAAAAACAATCAACTCAGTAGCAGAAGGAGGAGCAAATGCAGTACTTATGCATAAAGGTATGGTAAAAACTGGACACCGTGGATACGGTAGTGACATAGGATTAATTTTACACCTATCTGCAAGTACAGATGTAGGAGTAGATCCATACCACAAAGTACAAGTTACATCAGTTGAAAAAGCAATACAACTCGGAGCAGATGCTGTAAGTGTACATGTAAATGTAGGATCAGAAAAAGAACATGAAATGCTTGAAACAACAGGAAGAATAGCAGAAGAATGTGACAACTGGGGAATGCCACTACTTGCAATGATGTACCCTAGAGGTCCTAAAATTGAAAGTGAACACGACCCTGAAGTTGTAAAACTTTCAGCAAGAGTAGGAGCAGAACTTGGAGCAGACATTGTAAAAACAAACTACACGGGTGATCCTGACTCATTTAAAGAAGTAGTTGATGGATGTCCTGTACCTGTAATAATTGCTGGTGGACCAAAAATTGAAACACAAAAACAATTATTTGAAATGGTATACGATGCAATAAGTGTTGGTGGAGCAGGAGTAGCATTTGGAAGAAATGTATTCCAGGCAAAAGATCCAGTTAAAACTACAAGAGCATTAGTTGAAGTAGTACATAACAAAGCAACACCTGATGAAGCAATGGAAATACTCAAACAATAGAATAATATAATATAAAAAAAAGGGATGTAATTTAATATGAAATTTGCATGGATAAGACCAAATGGTACATGGAATGACCGTAAAGAATCAATTGTAGCAGCAATAGAAGCTGGATTTGATGAAATTATCGACTCAGACAATGCAGAAACCATAAAAAAACTTGGTAATGTTAAAATAATTTCAGACAAAGAAGATTCTGACATCTTAATAATGGGTCTTGATAAGAAAATTACAACAAAAGATGTTACAAATGCTAAACTTAAAAATAATAAAAAAGTTGCAGCATATGTGGAAATTAACAATAAAGAAGATGAAAAACTTGTATCAAAACTTGGAAGTATTGCAGATTATGTAATTCTTAAAGGTAAAAACTGGAAAGTTATTCCACTTGAAAACATCATAGCAAGTCTTCAAGACCGTGAAAGTAAAATTATGGTAGATGTAGCAACATATGAAGAAGCAAAACTTGCACTTGAAACAATGGAACATGGATCAGATGGTGTAGTATTATCATCAAACGATGCAAATGAAATAAGAAGACTTGGTGAATTAATAGAAAAAACATCAAAAGAAGTATATGATCTTAAAGAAGCAACAGTTACAAAAGTTGAATCTGTAGGTATTGGAGATCGTGTATGTGTTGATACATGCTCTATGATGGAAGTTGGTGAAGGAATTCTTGTAGGATCATTTGCATCAGGACTTTTCCTTATTCACAGTGAAACACTTGAAAATGAATACGTTGCATCAAGACCATTTAGAGTAAATGCTGGACCTGTACATGCATATGTTATGACACCAGGAAATAAAACACGTTACTTATCAGAGCTTCAAGCAGGAGATGAAGTACTTACAGTAAAAGCTAATGGTGAAGCATCAACAGCTATTGTTGGAAGATCAAAAATTGAAAAACGTCCACTTCTTCTCATTGAAGCAGAATGTGACGGTACAGCTATAAGAACTCTTGTTCAAAATGCTGAAACAATTCGTCTTGTAACAGATCAAAAACAGCCAGTATCAGTATCTGATCTTAAAGTTGGAGATAAAGTGCTTGCATATTTTAGTCATGGAGCACGTCACTTTGGTATGGCTATTGAAGAACAAATTATTGAACAATAAAATAGATAATATAGATTTATCTAACTTCTTTTTCTTTTTTTTACTTTTTTTAGATATTACTGAAAATTTTAAATTTATTAATTAAAAATAAAAGGGGACTATTTTATATGAGAGCTTTTCTTGCTATTGAATTAAATGATTATGTTATTGAAAATATTCTTAAAACTCAACAAGTTCTTGATGAAAACTCCACATCACGCCTAAAACATGTAGAACGTGAAAATATGCATCTTACAGTTAAATTTTTTGGAGATATTAATGAACGTAAATTAAAACAGATAAAAAGAATCATAAATGAAACAATTGAATCTTATAAGCCTTATACTATGAAGGTTACAGGTGTTGGTGCATTTGCAAATATCAAACATCCTAAGACTATATGGACTACAGTAAAAGATAAAGAGAAAAATACCATTAATCTTATCCGTAATTTAGATGATAAATTTGCAGATATTGGATTTAAAAAAGAGCGAAGCTATAAGCCTCATATTACAATTTCAAGAGTAAAACAATTAAATGATGCACAAAATCTAAGTAAGACTCTTTCTGATATGAAGGGTAATTATTATGGAAAAGTTGATGTTAATAAAATTGTTCTAAAATCAAGTACTCTTACACCTGATGGTCCTATCTATAAAAATGAGGAAGAATTCATATTATAAATTTAGGAGTGTGTTATTTTTGAAGATTGTTGTTGCAATAACAGGTGCAAGTGGTGTTATCTATGGAATTAGACTCATTGAGGAGCTTAAAAAGTGTGATATTGAAGTTCATCTTATAATGTCATCTACTGCAAAAAAAGTTATTGAACATGAAACAAGCTACAAGTCAAGTGATGTTGCATCTATGGCAGATTTCTGCTATGATGAGGATGACTTATTTGCAATAGTTAATAGTGGATCATTTAAGTTTGATGCATGTATTGTTATTCCATGTACAATGAAGACATTATCTGCAATTGCAAATGGTTATGGTGATAATACAATAACACGTGTATGTGATGTGGCTTTAAAGGAAAAACGTACACTTATAATTACACCACGTGAAACACCACTTAGATGTGTTCATCTTGAAAATATGCTTAAAATAGCTCGTGAAGGTGCTACAATTCTTCCTGCAATGCCTGGATTTTATCATAATCCTGAAACTGTTGATGATCAGATCAATTTTATCTTAGGAAAAATTCTTGATTTATTAAATATTGATAATAATCTATTTACTAAATGGAAACAATAAAGATATTTATATGAAAAAAAAATAATTCCTATTTTCAAAAAAATAGGATCCCTTAATTCATAAAATTAACCATAATACGGTGGTGTTAGATTATGTATTTTGAAATAACTGCAGATGATGAATTTATTAAAACAGAAAAAGTACCAGGACCTACAAAAGAAGAAATAAGAGCACTTGTAATAAGTAAAATGAGACTTAATGATGAGGATGTTGTTGTAGATATTGGATGTGGAACAGGTGGACTTTCTGTTGAATTTGCAAAACGTGCAAAAAGAGTATATAGTGTTGACCAGAATCCTGAGGCAATTAAGACAACACGTGCAAATCTAGAAAAATTTGGTATAGCAAATAAAGTTGAATTAATAGAAGAAGAAGGTCTTCAAGCACTTGATTCAATTAATGACTTTACAAAACTTATGATTGGTGGAAGTGGTGGAAATCTTGACAATATCATAGAAGAAGGTTACATTAGACTTCCTGTAGGTGGACAGATTGTTATTACATCAATTGTTCTTGAAACTGCAACAGATAGTGTTCATATGCTTAAAGATTTAGGAGCAGAACCTGAAGTTGTAAATCTCTGTGTATCTAAAGGAACACTTCTTGATCGTGGAGTAATGATGAAAGCATTAAATCCTATTACAATTGTAAGTGCAAAGAAAATATAAATATAACTTTTTAATCTCTCCTCCCCTTTTTAACTATTTTTAATAATATTTTACAGGTGATTAGTATATATAATGAAATTTTAGATGAAATAAAGCCATCAGATGAAAGACGTAGTGAAGTTTTAGAATTTAGTGATGAAATTAAAGATATTATCACAACATATGCAAAAGGTGTGGGTGTTGATATTAAATGTTATCTTGTTGGATCTGTTGCTAAGAAGACTTCTCTTAAAAATAAGGCAGATATTGATATTTTCATGGCATTTAACACATCATATAGTGATGATGAACTTAAAGATTATGGACTTGACTTTGGACGTCATTGTATTAATACACTAGGTGGTACATCAGAGATTCGTTATGCATCACATCCATATATTACAGGTTTTATTAATGGATTTGAAATTGACTTTGTTCCATGCTATGATATTGAGGATGCATCAAATATTAAATCTGCTGTTGATCGTACAATTCATCATACAAAATATATTAAATCACACATTACAGATACAGAGGCAGATGAGGTACTTCTTCTTAAGAAGTTTATGAGATCTGTTAATACATATGGTGCAAACTTTAAAGTTAGTGGATTTTCAGGATATCTTTGTGAACTATTAATTGCACATTATCATTCATTTGATGCTGTAATTGATGCTGCAGCAAATATGTGGAGTTATGGATTTGAAATTGATCTTGAAGATTATGGTACTTGTTGTAATTTCAAAGATCCTTTCATTGTTATTGATCCTGTTGATAAAAATCGTAATGTTGCAGCAGCACTTACTCTTCAGAAGTATAATGAATTTATTATGGCAGCACGTAACTACCAGAGCAATCCATGTCGTGAGTTTTTCACAGATCGTAATGTTAATACAACAGCAGGTGAAATATCTGAAATTTTTACAAATCGTGCAACTAAATGTTACATCTTAAGTGTTGATGTTCCAGATCTACCTGATGATGTTATCTATCCTCAAATTGATAAGACTACTAAATCATTTAAGCGTGTAAGTGAAATGTATGATTTTAATGTTATTAAAAGTGGATATTATATGAAAGATAACACAGTATTTATGATTTTTGAATATGAAGTAGATGAACTATCAAATATTAAGATTCATAATGGTCCTAAACTTTCAGATAAGATTAACTGTGAAAACTTTAAAAATAAATATCCTGATGCATATATTCGTGGTGATAAGCTTATTAATTTATCTGAGCGTAAATATACAACAGTTGTTGATATGATTAATTCAATAGTTAAAAAGGAAAATATTTCAATACTTAAGCTTGGAAAGAATATTAAAAAAGAGATTTTAAAAGATTATAAGTTATTTAATGTCTTTGAATTTATAGACTCTGCTGAAGATGAAGATTTAAGAAATTTATACTTGTATCTTAATGAAAATTATAATATTGAAAGATAGATTAATTTAGTTTTAATCTTTTCTTTCATATACAAATTTTGGCACTGCATCATCAAATGGATCGAATGTTTCAATATTTCTTATTAGTGTTGACTTCATTGATACTTTTGAATGTAGTGTTGATGGTAGTCTGAGTATACGTTTAAGGTCTATTGATACTTTTGTATCTGCAATTGCAAGATTAAGTCGTGCTACTGCCTCTTCCAGGTTTTTATATCGTCTTGGTCCTATGTTTCTTTTAAATAATCCCCAACTGTCTGGTAGTTGATTTCTATTTTTTATTGTGTCTTTTAGTAGTTTTTCATTTACATCTATTTTTGTTGTAGGCTTTAGGTGTTGTATTGTATAGTTCATCCACTTTTTAAAGTTTGCATAGTATCCAAATGGTATTGTAAATGATTGAAACTGGTCATATCCTAGTGTTTTTGCATCGGACATGTCAGGTACTTTTGCTCCCATTGTATATTGGATTATATCTCCACGCATTTCACTTGTCATATCCATTATATTTTCATCAACAACTCGTACATGGTATCCTCGCCCTGAATATACCATGTTTATATTTTTAATACCTAGATCTGTTAGTGTATCTTTTATCATGCATACTATTTCTTTTGCCTGATTTAAGCATTCAGGACATACTTCACCTTCACTACAATCACATACTCTTATTGGTACATCTTTTGCATCTACATCAAATACAAACTCTGATTTCTGCCATCCTCCTCTTCTTTCTGGATTGTCATAGTATGCAACTGATACATATGCTGCAAATGGTCTTCGTGCTTTCATAAACCTTTTAAGATGTAGTGCATCATTAAATGTCTTGTATCTATCGTTTGGTCCTTGTCCTATGTGGTCAAATCCAAATTCACGACTTAGTATTGAATCTAGTATAAAATCTGGAATATCATTTACATCCCATTCTTCTCTGTAGAATATTGTTCTTTCATCAACTGTTGCAGGTTTTAGTTCAATTTCCATAACTTCTATTCACCCTTTTTTTGTTTTTTATTTTTCAGGTTTAGTTTTCTTTTCCGGTTGTAGTATGTTAGTGGATTTCCTATATTTTTACAATCAGCACATGGTATACATAAACTTGGCATGTGTAGTTTTATTTTTTCACAACTCATTGGTGTATACCAGTGTGTTTCACCTTCATTGTCAATTTTTAGTTCATCATGCATTCCAAAGCCTAACTTTGAGTTGATGTTTATCTTTTCTTGTGGTTGATCTTTAAATAGTGGTGGTCTACATGCCCCTGCTGCTTCATATATCATTGGTATTACTTCATTTAACGTTATTTCAAGGTTTGGATCTACCTCTGATACTTTAATGCTTCGTTGTTGTGCAAATACTCCAGGATAAAGTCTTGCATACGATAGAAATGGTGTTAAAAACAGTACTATTGCATCGTTACGTCCACCACTTTTTATTCCCTGCATACATTTTGCAACACATGGTGCAAATGCATCTGTATCATATGGTGTGGGTTTGTTATCTGCAAATGATCCTCCCATCATTCCACCTGATGCTCCGAAGCGTAACTGTTGTGCTTTTTGTTCTAATGTGCGTATTTCATCAGCTGATGTTTTCATTATTGGGTTAGGTTCCACCATCTTCTTTGACATTTCATGAACTGTCTGCATATAGTTTTTAGTTTTAAGCATTACTATACTTATAAGCAGTTTTGACTTAATAAATACTCCTGCTGTTATATTATAGACATCTATTGGATAGCGTCCTTCTATTTTATCTCCAAATTCTTCAATAAAATCTTCATATTCAATTATTATACGTCCATCTGCAATAAGTAGCTTATTAAAATCTAATTCTCCCATGGCAAGTACATCTTTTATATCATACCAGTATAGCTTTGATGTGTCAACAACTTCTGCTAGTGCTTCTCTGTAGAATCTATCCCTTGTTTCTGTTGTTTCATTGTCAAGCTTTTCAAGTCGCATCCTCATTAGTTCTGCTTGCATCTGTATAACTTGTTTTGCCTCATTTGAATCTGCACCAAATTCTATTGCAACTATCTGACATAACAAATAAAATGCTACAACATCATATTCATAGATGTCAGGATTAAATAGATACATGTAGTTTTTATGGTCAAATTTCTTTGTATCTTTAAGAAGATACCATTCAAATTTCTTTAATGCTAACTGTTTTATTGTATGTGGTATTACTGTTGATGTAAGATTTTGAAGATTTGTTTTTTTAATTAATTCTTTAAGTTCTTCATTTTCTGCATCAAGATTATTTATATCTCCCAGTTTTCGTACAATTTCTGTTGCATCTGTATTAAATGGATTAATATATGAAGTTTCTATCATAGTAATTATAGTATTTATTTTTTATAGTATATCATTTTAATTTAGGAAAGTAATTTATGATTGTAATAAATTCTAGTAAATTAAATATGTTATTAAGTTAATAATAATATTAATAAAAATAACTTATAATATTAAATATTTTTTTTATAAAAAAACTTATAAACGATGCTAATATCAGCCTTAGATGTGATTTTCATATTATAAAATTAAAATAAGATTGTAATATATTATAATTAAGATGAAAAGCTGATAAAAACAATTGCATCAATGAAAAAAATAGGTAGGAGAATAAAAGATAATGAGTAAATTATTTATATCATGTGCACTTCCTTATGCAAATGGTGCATGTCATCTTGGACATCTCAGATCAACATATATTCCTGCAGATATCTATGCAAGATACAACCGTATGAATGGTGTTGACACAGTAATGGTATGTTCTACAGATGAACATGGAACACCTATTGCTGTTCGTGCAGAACAAGAAGGACGTGAGCCTAAAGAAATTACAGATATTTACCATGAACTTATTGGTAATGACCTTAAAAATGCTGACATATCACTTGACAGCTTTAGACGTACAACTGATAAAAAACACTATGAAATGGCTCAAAGCTTCTTTAATGACTTATATGATAAAGGATACGTCTATGAAAAAGTTATAGATCAATTATACTGTGATAAATGTAACCGTGGACTTCCTGACCGTTATGTTGAAGGTATCTGTCCTCACTGTCATAGTGAAGCTCGTGGAGATCAATGTGAAGTATGTGGTCGTCATCTTGACCCTACAGATCTTGAAGAACCACAATGTCTTATCTGTGGAAGTCGTCCACATATTAAGCCATCAACACAGTACTACTTTAATCTTGAAAAATTTGAAGAACCACTACGCCAGTGGATCTATGAAAACAGCCACCTTCAAAGCTATGTTCAAAACTTTGCAAAAGAATGGCTAAAAGATGGTCTTAAAGATTGGAGTATGACACGTGACATGAAATGGGGAATTCCAGTACCAGTCGGTGATGTGGATGATAAAGTATTATATGTATGGGCTGAAGCTTTCATTGGATATCAATCATCAGCAGCACAATGGGCAGAAGAACATGGACTTAACTGGAAGGATTACTGGGATGATAAAACAGTACACTTCATAGGAAAAGATATTATTTATCATCATACAATCTTCTGGCCAAGTATGCTTATGGCAAATGAAATGTCACTTCCATATTCTGTTATTGGTGGAGGATATCTTTCACTTGAAGGACGTAAAATGTCAACAAGTAAAGGATGGGTTGTATGGGTAGATGACTTCCTTAAGGAATTTGACAGTGATCTTCTAAGATACTACCTTATAATTAATGCACCACTAAATAAGGATACAGACTTTGCATGGGAAGACTTCCAAAGACGTATAAATAATGAATTAACAGACAACCTTGGAAACTTCATACACAGAACATTTACATTTACAACAAAGTTCTTTGATGGTAAAATACCAGAAAAAGGAAGCTTTGATGAAGATGATGCTGCATTTGAAGAAGAAATAAAATCACTTCCACAACGTGTTGGAGATGCAATTGATGCATTTGAATTCCGTGATGGTCTTCTTGAAATTATGAACACAACAAAAAATGCAAACAAATACTTCAATGATAAAAAACCATGGAAAATGGTAAAAGAAGATATGGAAAGTGCAAAAACATGTCTTTACCTTTCAAATCAACTTGTACACACACTTAGTGTTGTATTAACACCATATCTCCCTGAAACTGCATCTAAAATCCGTGAAGTTCTTGGTATGCCAGGTGACTACACTCCAGGATTTATGAACTTTGATGAAAGAACACCACAAGTAATGTGGGATGAAGCATCTAATTTCATGGAAAGTGGAAAAGCTATAGGTAAAGCAAAACCACTCTTTAATAAGATTGAAGATGAAAAAATTAAAAAACAACAAGATAAACTTAAAGCATTAGAAGAAAAAGAAGAAAAAGAAAATAAAAAAGAGGATGAAAAAATGAGCGATTTAATATCAATAGATGAATTTGCAAAAACAAAACTTGTAGTAGGACAAATTAAAGAAGCAGAAGCAATTGAAGGATCAAAAAATCTCCTTAAATTACAAGTAGATCTTGGTGATGAAATAAGACAAGTTGTAGCAGGTATTGCAAAAAGATATGCTCCTGATGAACTTATTGATCGTAAAGTAATTGTAGTTGCAAATCTTGAACCTGCAAAATTATTCGGTGTAGAATCAAATGGTATGCTTCTTGCAACAGATAGTATGGAATTATTAACAACTGAAGGTAAAGTAGGTGAATATATAAAATGAGCGAATTCTTAGTGACACAGAGTGAGAAATTTCTTAAAGAAATCCAACACAAACCTGTTATAGCTGAGAGTATTGAGGACTTTGATAGCTTTATTGAAATATACAGCTATCTTAAATTTAACCTCCTTAAACTCAGAAAAATACGTAACAAAATGGAAGTTAGAGGATTTACAGCACCATATAGTTCTCTGAAACGTTATGGTAAGGGAAATAGTGCAAATTCCGGAGATATTATTCCTGATGATGTATATGACCAGTCAAGACATGCACAATATTTTCATATTAAGGCAACAAATAAGAAAAACATTCTCGATCAAGTAAAATCTGCTATTGCATCACATAAAATAGCAGTAGGTCACTTAGAAGAATATGCTCAAATCACATGTAAAAAATGTGGACAAACATACAAAAGAAATACTATTGAAACAATCCTAAAATACGATGAAAACCAGCAATACGATGATGAATACACAGAAACTGAATATGAATGTGTGTGTGATTGTGGATCATCAGAATTTATGTTTGAATCAAATAATACTGGTCTTAGACGTCTTGAGTTAATTAAGTATCTTCCTCTTGGTGGAGAATATCTGCTTAAACGTTCTCAACTTACAAATTATAGCCTTGAAGCTTATCGTAAGATGATTAAAGTTATGCGTCAAGAAAAACGTGGACGTGTAAAGAGTGTTACTGTAATTGCTAAAATTAAGGATGAGAAAACTGGTAAGTGGACTAGTAAAAAGGTTAATATTGACTATGCTGATGAATCAAACTATGAACTTGAGCTTCGTAAAAGATATGGTAATAATGTTCGTATTGAAATGTTACAATTCCATCATAAAAAGCCATCTTTAATTAATGATAAGTATGTGCAAAATGCTCTTGCTATTGCATATCTACAGTATTCTGAAAATATTGTAAATAAGGAAATTGATAATATTATTCCTAGAAGTATTTCTAATATGGATCGAATTAATACATATAATCAATTAACAGAGGAAGCAAGAAAGGATGCAAGTCATCTTGCACGTGAGGCTGAAGAGAGAATTGAACTTGAAGAAGAACTTAAATATATCAAGCTTAAAAAGGTTAATCTTATAAATAAAGATCATACACTTGATCGTGGACTTCAAGAGGATTTACATAAGCTTGCTGAAATTAAGAAGCATTTCTACATTGAAACTCCTAATATCTTAATGTTATGGGATATTTTCCGTTATTATCTTAGTACATCTGAAAATAGGCGTAATTCCTATGCTGGACCTTTCCCTAATCTTAGACCTTCACTTGATTCTAATCAACTTAAGGTATTTGACAATGTTTTTAGTAAGGATGTTGTTAAATTACTTCAGGAAAATGGTGAAAATATTGATGTTATCAATAATATGAAAGAAGCAATTCAGTATAAAAATGATATTGAAGTTAAACAGAAAAACTTACATCTTAAGTCTCAACAGGCAATATATGGTGCTATAGCTCTTAATAAGAAGAGTGATATTTCACTTTCTCATGCTGCTGAATTGTTATATGTTGATAAAGATCAAGTTGCAGATGAAAAGGCTGCTCTTGAAAAGATTGAAAAGCCATCTACAAATAAGGCTAAGAAGTTCTTAGAAATGATAAATAGATAAAAAATAAGAGAGATATAAATGATTTTTAGTTGTATTGGGGGTCTTTATGAGTTCAAAAATACATGTAAATAAACCTTTAACTTCAAGACTTATTATTGAATTACTTGATAGTAATCCTGATCTTGAAGAGATTGAATGTCCTCAGAGTTTGTATGAGAGAACCTCAGAAACTTATCTTGATGCTCTTAGTGAACTTGGTATTTCAATATCTACCATTGAACAGAGAGGACGTCCTCGTAAGTATGATGAGGATATTAAAGAGCAGATAAATTCCATGATTGATGATGGTTTTAATCCTAATGCTATTGCAAAGAGATTACATATTGATGTTAAAACTGTTTATTATCTTAAAGATAAAAAGCTTAAACAGGGTCCAAAATCTAAGTATTCTGATGAAACAAAAGCTGAGATAATTTCTCTTCGTGAGGATAATGTTTCAGTTAAGGAGATTTCAGCACTTCTTAATATTCCTGTTCGTACTATATATTATATCTTAAAGCATACAAAAAGTGATGGTGATTAGATGAATTTTAGTCAACTTCCTGTTACTTCAGCTTTTTGTGGACTTATTGCATTTGTTGTAACTTTTCTTGTTATGCCTACCTTAATTCGTAGACTTAAGAAGGCTAATATTGTAGGTCGTGACATTCATAAGTATTCAAAGCCTGAAGTTGCAGAGATGGGTGGTATTGGAATATTATTTGGTTTTGCTATTGCTATTATGGTTGGTGTTTATCTTAATCCTACCTGGCAAAGTCAGCTGACTATTACACTTATTGTAATTCTTCTTACTGGTGTTATTGGTATGGTTGATGATCTTATAATGCTTTCATCAAAAGAGAAGCTTATCTTGTTATGGATTGCAGGACTTCCTATTATGTGGGTTACTCCTCCTAATGTAGGATTACTTTATATGCTTCTTATTCCTGTGGCTGTATCTGTTGCATCTAATCTTACAAATATGCTTGCAGGTTTTAATGGTATTGAAACAGGTCTTGGTGTTATTGCACTTTCATCTCTTACTCTTTCATGTATTATTATGAATAAGTATGATGTTGCTATTATTTCATTTTCAATGCTTGGTGCTCTTGTTGCATTTTTATTTTATAATAAATATCCAGCAAATGTTTTTCCAGGTGATGTTGGAACTTTAATTATTGGTGCATCTATTGCAATTATTGCATTTATTGGTAGAGTTAAAATTATTGCATTTATTGTTCTTATTCCTAATATTATTGATGGTCTTCTTAAATTTAGAAGTGCTGGTGTTATGGAACGTCAAAACTTCAAACCTACGATCGTTAAAGAAGATGGTATGCTTGAAGCACCTAGTGGCAGTTTTAATTCTCTTATAAGATCTATTCTTAAAAAGCCTATGAAGGAAAAACAGGTAGTTCATATTATCTGGGCTATAGGTATTTTCTTTGGTCTTATTGGTATTTTAATTGCATACTTTAATAAGGGTTATATGATGTAGTATTTCCCATATTTTTACTTACTTTTTTTTTACTTTTTTTTATATCCAAATTATATTTCGTGTTGTTATTTTATAGTTTTTTGAGTATGCTGGTTCATAGAATGTATTTGATGTTTTATTAAATGTCTTTGTTATTGAGGCGCGTATGTAGTAGTTTATTCTTGATGATAGTATGTGTTTTTCTTCATTATTTAGTGTGTTTGTATGTGCATAGACTTGTATTTGGATTGTGTCTTGTTTTTTTATTTGTTGTATTTTTATTATTTCTACTTTATTTGATAATAGTAGTCTTTTATGGTTTTCATAGTAGTTGTTGTATGTGTCATTGTAGTATGTTGCATATGTGTTTTTATCTAATCCATTTTGTGCTCCATTTTGTGCTGCATGTTGTATTATGTTTTGTTCAATTTGTTCATCTACTATTTGTGTTGTCATTATCATACATATACATATTATACTAAGAATTAAGATGTATTCTATTGTTATTTGTCCCTTATTATTCATAATCTTTATCTAATTTTCATATGTTTTATTTATGATTTTTTTATTTATTTTTGTATTATGTGTATTTTATTATTATTTTTTATAAACACATATGTATTTGATGGTAGTAAAATATAATTTTCTTGATTTAATTGTATTTTATGAAGATATTGGGATGTTAGTTGATAGTGTTCATTTACAACTACCTCTGTTGAATTTATCTTTATAATATATGATTCATTATTAATTTTATCAGGAAGCTTATAGTGTGTTTTATATCCATTAGGCTGTATATTTAAGTCATTTAAAATTAAAGCAATATTATCAACAAGTAAGCGTGCATCTTTTCGTGTTTGTGTTTGACTTATAACATCCACATCTTCAACTACCAATCCAACAATAGATGACACAAAAAGTAAAAGTACTATTGTTGCTATTATAAATTCAATATTTAATGATCCAAGATTATCTAATTTAAACATAACATTTAATTTATATATTTTATAATAATAACTATTAAATATTACTTTTTTTAAAATTAATTATAGAAATAAATAAACATTGTATAATAAATTCAATTATTTATGTAAAAAAAATATTATACATAAATCTAATACAACGTTATGAAAAAGATAAATAAAGAAATTCTAATAAAATTCAGAAAAACAACAGATCCAAAAAAGCTTGATGAAATGCTATATAACTTTGAAAAAACAATGAATCAACTAAATTACAACTACTTTCTAAAAGAAAGTGAAAATCCATTCATATACCTAATTGAATATTCAAAACCAGAAGATCTGATAAAACAACTACAACAAAAAGAATATGAAGACCTTGAAATTGTAGATATGATGATTGTAAAATGCACAATAAACAACCTAAATCACATCATAGATGTAATACTTAAGAAAATAAGAAATAAACTACAATACACAGACACCTACAACCTAACATGTCATATGGACTCATACATTACATGTTATTCAAAAGATGAATTTGAAGAAATACTAAATGAAAATCTTAAAGATCTAATCTACATACAACAAAACTCAAACAATCCAACATGGAACATAAACATCTACATAATTGGTGAAATAAGTGCAATAAATATAACAAGGTCAAATAAAAATAGAAATAAATTTAATCAATACATGGTAAAAACATAGACAAATAGTTGAAAAGGGTGGTAAATGGAAGAATATTAAATAAATTCTACATTTCTTCCATTACTTCTTTAAGATTATCTTCAAGAGCAAGAATCTGTTCACGACTTGTAAGTTCTAAGTCAACATCAAGGATTTTAAGAATTCTTTCATCATCAAGACCATCAAATCCCATATCTGTAACATATCCTGTTAATTTTTCACGTAAATGTTCATCTTCAATTTCATCAGCACTAAGACCTAAGTATCTTGGAAGCTTACTTGATGATGGAAACATACTAACTCCACGAACCTTACTTCTAATACTTTGACGTCTTTCAATAATTGTCTGATAATCATCACTAAGATCAGGATCCATAAATGGAACTCCAACATCACTAAGAGCTATAACTTTTTCATCAGAAAATGATAATGGAGTATCAATAAGAGTTTGTGAACGTGATGCAATTGTTCCACCACTTCTTTTAACAACAGGACCTTCTCCAATATATAATCCTGCATTTATCATAGCACTTCTAACAGGACTTGCTGCTGTATATGTTAATATAAGTGCTGTTGGTGTAAGATAGTTTTTAAGTTTTGAGAAGAAATCAACAGAATATAACTCTGGTGACTTAGATGGACTGAAAGGATCTAGAAATACTGCATCATACTCTTTATCTTCACAATTTTTAAGATAGTCACGTGCATCACATACATGGATATTAATGTCAATATTTGGTGAAATACTACTTAAAACCTTATTAAATTGAAGATATCCATTTTCAATTAAGTAGTTTTCAATAACTTTTTTAACATAACCATGGGATTCACATATATTTGCTATAAAAAGACTTGAAGCAAGTGTTTCAATGGATGATTCTACCATGTCAATTTCAATTCTAACATCACTATCTTTAAGATAATCAAGAACTGCTGATGCATTATATCCAATACCACTACAGATATCTAGAATTTTTACAACTTCTACTTCTTCTGAAATTTCCCTTAGTTTTGATGGTATTGCAAATTTTTCAAATGCTTCTGTTCTTGCACCAAATATACTGTGTAGTGTTTCTGATTCACTTCCACGTTCACCTGATGATAAAGTATATGAGCCATCTTCTGTTTTTATGAAAAAGCCTGCCATTTCATCTGCATAGATTTCTCTTGCATCTTTATGACCTAATGATTCTAGTTCAAAGATTTCATGTATTGTTGTTTTGATACGATCCAAAATTTCAAGTTTTGAATCCTGCTGATCATCCACCATTAAATTTCACCCTTTCGTTATTATTTTAATTGTTGTCCTAAAGTATGTGTTTTTTTAAAGTTATCCATTGCTTTTTATAAATTAAAAAAAAATAAAACAAAACCCTTTTATTATTACTAATAATTATATATTCGTTTTATCTATTAATTAAGTTTTATTAATTTAATTAATTTAAGTAATTAAATAGTAAAATAAAAAAAGTTGTAATAAATGCACCTTAATTACTTAAATAATATAGATAAATGTTAATATTAACATTAAAAGAATATAATTAAAGGTGAAAATATGAACAAGAAAATCGCAGCAGTATTACTTATAATTGCAGCATTGCTCATAGTAGGAATACCACAGTATGAATCATACCAGAACAACCTATTATCTGAGCATTTCAATGAATCAATGAAAAATGCTAGTTCAACACAAGAAAAAATTACACAAACAATTACAGATTTTAATTCTAAAAATAATACAGATGCAGATACATTAATGTCAACAATTAATAATCAAATAACACCACAATATTCAGAAGAAGCTTTAAAACTTAATGAAAGTGCTATGAGTACAGATAATGATACTGAGAAAAAATATATTGACTTACAAATAAAAAGAGTTTCACTTGAATCACAATCATTAAACTTAACTGTAAATTCATTAAATGCTATAGCTCAATATGTACGTGGAGAAAAAAGTGGTCAAGATGCACAAGATACAATGAATAAAGTACAGCGAGATATGGCTAAAAATTCAGAAGATCTTAACAATGTATATAGTGATATTCAGAAATTACTAAAAGAAAATCCTGACCTTGATAAAAAATTACATGATCTTAACTTACAACCACAATTCTATGGTGAAGTTTCAAATCAACAAATAGCAAACAATACAGCTGCAAATACAACAGCAAATAGTACACAATAAAAAAATAGTTAAAAAAAATATTTAACCCCCACTTATTTACTTTTTTTTAATGGAAAATTATTATTAGATCTTTCTTTATTACATCCTTGTTGAAAATTTATTTTATAAATAGTAGTTTTAAAAAAAAAATATAGGATGTAAAAGGGGAGGGCGTGTATGGAAGGGAGGTTAGTTTTTATAGATGTTTTATCGTTTTCTTCCCTTTGGATGTGGAACTTGTTTTCTTTGATTGTTTGCATCTGTTCTGTTAATTTCATTTAATTTATCTTTCCAGTTACGTCTATTTATTGACTCTGAATTGAAACTAACTTTTTCATCAGATTCTTTTGCTTTTCTTATACGTGGTGTTTTATCATCTTTTGAAATTACTTTTATGTTATGATCATCAGATGTTGTCTTTTTAGTTGTGTGTGATTTAATTACAGCATCCTTATTAGGCTGTTGTGGTTGAATATCTACTTCTTCTTTTGATTCAACTTTTATCTGTTCTTTTGGTTCATCTACAATAATATCATTAATGTTATCATCGATTATAATTTCATCATCATGATCTATTGTAATTTCATCAGAATAGGAACTCATATCAGCTGTTGGTGGTTGATAGTTCATCATTGGCTGTTCATATTCATCTTCAACAGAAGGTGTTTGTGTAAATAAGTTCTCTTTTGGCTGTGTTTTTTTAACTTCTGCCTTTTTTGGATTAAATGTTCTAACAACAGCTTCCTTAAAGAGAGTAAATGAACTTTTAATTCCTTTTTTAGATTGTTTTTCTTCATATTCTGGCTGATAATCATCCTCATCCTCATCGTCATAATCATCATAGTCGTCTGATTTTTTATGTCTGAAGCCTGATAGGAAGTTTTCTTTAATTAGATCGTTACGCATCTCATTTTTATCTCTGATTTCATTGATTATTTCATCAATATCATTAAATGGATCTTTTGTATCTTTTATGTAACGATTAAGCCATGGGACTAGTGGATATTTCTTAATTTCATCAATTGGTATCCATTTATATTCATCATACTCATCTGATAGTATTAAATCTCCATTTAGTATGACAGATTCCATTATAACAGTAAGATATTTATTTCCATACTTTGTATAACTTGTAATTCCAACAATTTTTGCAGGATAAATATAACATCCTACCTGTTTTTGTACAGCAGATATTAATACTTCATCAAAGCTTTCATCTTCTGTTAATGTTGCTCCTGGAAGATCCCATCTTTTTTTTCTATCTGAACGATTTTCCTTAAGAAGCAGTACTTTTCCTACTTCATTACTTATAATTGTTTTAACATGCATGTTAAATGTTGACATTTCCTAAAACATCCCTAAAATTGTCAATTATCTCCCCAATAATTTATGGGAGTAATTATATTAATTCAACCCTTTTTTCATAGAATATTCATATCTAAAAATAAAATGAATATTCATCTATCTATAAAATTAAAAAGTTAACTTTTTATTAGTAATATATATTTTATTTTTACTTTATATTATTTTTTTAGTAATATCAAACTAATTTATGTAACAATTTAATTATAACACTTAAATTACCTAATTTATTTCATCCTAAATAACTTGAAATTCCAGGCAAGATACGCTCAAGAACTGCAACTATTATACTAATTCCAAGACTTCCCATCTGATAGAAGTAAAATAGTGTTCCAACTGTTGCAATATATCCAAGTGTCATGATATATGTATCATTTTCCAGATTTCCTACAACAAGCAGTAGTATTGCAAGTGATGGGAAGAAGTCTGTAAATGGTATTGGAAGAGGTAAGAACAATAGAAATGAAAGCAATATTGTTATTGCAAGGTTAAATTTATTTAAGTATTTAAAATCTATACGTCCTCTTGGTTTTACTACCTTTTCAACATATCCTAATGCTTTAATTAGTATGTCAAATAGTTTTTCAACAGTTGAATGTTCAATTTCATATTTTGCAATAAAATTAGGTAAGTATATTTTTCTTGAAAATATCTCAGATAATGCAATAATAATTATAAGTATACCAAATGGTGTACTACTTCCTGGTATTGATGCTGGAAGAAGAAATGGTGCAATTAGAATAATTATTACAAGTTCACGTGCATTATAGAATTCTACAAGTTCACCAAGTGTCATTTTACCTTCGGGTATGTTGTTTCTTAGTCTTTTTATTGTATCTGAAGTTTTTTCATGAACATTTATATCAGTATTTTGAAGTTCATTTACATTTTCTTCCATTATTTGATTTCTCCATGAAAATTTCCATGTAAACTTTTATTTTTATAAAAAAGATTACTATTATTTTTTTTTAATATTGTTATAATCTTTATTTAATTATATTTATAAATTCTAAATAAATTTGATAATATGAATCTAAAATTAGTATTTAATAATAAAAAGGGGGTTATGGAGTGTTGAAACTAGCTTATATGTAGTTTCCTCTGTTTTGTAATCTTTCTTCTTCTTTAAGTTCGTTGATGTCAATACCTGGCATTGCTTCTCCAAGATCTGTTGATACTTCAGCAATAAGGTCTGCATCATCGTAGTGTGCTGTTGCTTCTACTACTGCATTTGCTACAAGTTCTGGGTTTTCTGATTTGAAGATACCTGATCCTACAAATACTCCGTCTGCTCCAAGTTGCATCATTAATGCTGCATCTGCTGGTGTTGCTATTCCTCCTGCTGAGAAGTTTACAACTGGAATTCTTCCTTCTTGTGCTGTTAATTTTACAAGTTCTCTTGGTGCGTTGATTTCACGTGCTACTTGCCAGAGTTCTTCTTCTGATTTGTTTTGGATTTCACGGATTGCACCTTGAATTGCTCTCATGTGTCTTACAGCTTCTACAACGTTTCCTGTACCTGCTTCACCTTTGGTTCTGATCATTGCTGCTCCTTCATCAATACGTCTTAGAGCTTCTCCAAGGTCTCTTGCACCACATACAAATGGTATTGTGAATTGTTCTTTGTCAATGTGGAAGTCTTCATCTGCTTGTGTTAATACTTCACTTTCATCGATCATATCTACACCTAATGATTGAAGTACTTGTGCTTCTACAAAGTGTCCAATTCTTACTTTTGCCATTACAGGTATGTCTACTGCATCGAGGATTTCTTGTACTTTTGATGGGTCAGCCATTCTTGCTACTCCACCTGCTTTTCTTATGTCTGATGGTACTCTTTCAAGAGCCATTACAGATACAGCACCTGCATCTTCAGCTATTGCAGCTTGTTCTGCATTAACTACATCCATAATTACTCCACCTTTTGTCATTTTAGCAAATCCTTCTTTTAATACTTTTGTTCCATGTAACATGTTTTCATATGCCTCCAAATAGTTTATTTTTTATGTTTAATTTTTTGTAAGTTTATATAAAAATTATTATTTTTTTTTAATTAAATTATGCTAAATTTAATCTATAATATAACTTTGTTATTTTTATAACTTAATAGTTTTCAATTATTTCCTTAATATTTTCAGGATCAATATATTCAATTGCACTTGTTGCTCCTGACTTTGTTGTTGATTTTGCTGCAATATAACTTCCAATTATACCACTATCATGTAAGTTGTATCCTGAAAGAAGTCCATAGAGGAATCCTGCATTGTATGCATCTCCTGCACCTGTTGTATCTATTGCATCAACATTAAATATTCCGATGTTATATTCCTCATCACCTTTTTTAATGAATGATCCATCAGTTGATCTTTTAACAACAAGAATTTCAACTTCTGATGATATTGCATCTACTGCACTATCTAGTGTGTCTTTTTGTGTTAACATCTTGAGTTCTGTTTCATTAATAAGTAGAATATCTGTATATTTTAGGAATTTATTAATAAATTCTGAACCTCTTTGAATGTAGAGCATTCCAGGATCAAATGATACTTTAACATCACTATCTAAGTTTTTAAGAACTTCAAGTTGTGTATCTATTGATGCTGAATTATTAAGTCCTACAAATGATGTTAAATGAATTATCTTTGTATCTAAGTATTCAGGTTTTATTTCATCATATGTTATGTCATCATTAACTTTTGGTGTTACATATAATTTACGATCACCATTTGCATCTACAAATCCCATTACTTCTCCTGTTTCACCATTTGGTGTTAATATTGTATGGTTTGTATCTACATTATTTTCTTTTAGATATTCACACATCATATCTGCATATGAATCACTGCCAACTTTTCCTATATGTCCACATTTAAGTCCTAACTTTGCAATTGATACGATTGTATTTGCAGCAGATCCACCACATACTTTTGTTTCATAATTTATAAATGTTTCACCATCAACTGGTGCAAAATCATCAACATGACATAGTCTATCTACATTTAATGCTCCAAATCCTATTATGTCAAAATTCAATTAAATAAACCTCCCCTTTACTGAAATTAAGTTATTATATTAAGAAAAAAAAGAGTAAAATTTAAAAAAATAGAGTATTTCATCTATTCTTCAACTTCTTCTTTAAGATAGAATTTATATTTTCCTAGATTTCCACCATAGTTACCAGCTGATATTTTAACAATTCCTTCTACACCATCAAGTGCTCCAATTGCCTGTTTTAATGATTCTTTTGCTGATTTTTCATCTAGTGCATTTATTACTATTTCTGGTATGTATTCTATTCCATCTTCAACTTTGGATTCATCTCCAAGTTTTTCTTTAAGTGATGGACAGTATGGATGATTTGTTGTAGGACCAATTTCAGGATAGTTTGTTTCTACTTTTGATCCTGCAGAACAGATATCAAATGGTGCACATACCCCATCTACTTCCATTAATGCATCAAGAGCTTTATATCCTCCCTCTAGTACTGCTTCTTTTGAGTTACAACAATACCAGAAGTTTACTCCCATAATTCCTTTCATACATCCAATTTTCTGTTCAATATAGAAGTCTGGTACACAGATTGGTACACGTATCATGGTTCTGTCATAGATTTCTTCTGTCCATTCATATCCATCTCCACAGTGACCTACATGTTCTGTTGTATCAATGTAGTCAAATGGGTCAATTGATGCATCAAATACTTTTATAAATGGTTTTACAAGTATGTCCTGTCTTATTCTGAATGATAATTCTTTATCAAATTTATCAAGATTTGTTGTGTTATACCAGAATTGAACTAGTACTCCCGGTCTGTTATCTGGTGTTTCATCAGGTGTGAGGAATTTTTCTACTCCAGATTCTGTTCTTCCAATTACTGTTCCTGGTGTTGCTGTTGCATCTGCTGCAATTTTATCTACTGTTTTTTGGTCTTCTGCTGTTATTATTAATCTTACACATACACCTGTGAATGCTTCTGCATATGTATCTTCTATTTCAAAATTCATAATATTAATCCTCCAATTTTAAATTCTCTTTTTTTTATCTATCCTAAGTTTGAAATTTTACTTCCACGTACTTTATTTCGTGTTATTTTACTTTTATCTACTAGTTGTTGTGTGTTTTCATCTGTTATGAAATCTATTGATGGCATAGAAAGTAGTAGTTGTTGTGATATGTATTTATCTGATGAATTTTCAACAACAGCACTTAGTGGATCTTCATGGTATGTGTTGATAAATTCATATACTTTATCTTTTCCACCATCATTAAATATTTCAGCAATAAGTGCAAGTATTAAGTTATTATCTGATGCAATTGCCACATCTGCTGCTTTTATTGAATGAATATTTCCATTAAATGAAATACCAAGACCACCATTTTGGTGTGCAAATTCAAGTGCTTCTTTATCTGTAATACTGTCTCCTGAATACATTAGATTTTCAGGATCATAATTATTTTTATCTATAATATCAACTATTGCATCTCTTTTTCCAACTCCACCAACAGGAACAGTTGAATCCATTAGTGGTGCTATGTCCATCTTTGAGATAACATTACAAAATAGATGGTTGATATTTTCAAAACTTGAATCAAATAGTATGTTTTGTGCAATATCAATTAATTTATCTTGTTCTTCATCTGATAGTTCATATGCATCAAGATTTAGTTGTGTTGAGTATGTATTTTCATAGGTGAAATCCATCTTATCACATAATGCTTTGATGTACTGGTTATAACTTGTACTTACAATGTATGATGGCATAATTTCTTGTATGCGTTTCATCATATATTTTGCACCATCTATCATGTAGATGTGATCTTCTGAAAATTCTATAAGATCTTTTTCTGATAATCCTACAGCCTTAAAAAATGGTAGTATCATCTTAAGTGTACTTCCTGCAAGGTAGTTTGGAGTATTTTTTTCAACAAGTATATCATCATAATTACTTAATATAGAGAAAAATTCACCACCTTGTGGAATGAAAAAGTCTGCAATTTCATAGGCATTATCATTAACAGATAATGGGCCTTCACAGTCAGTTACATAAAATCTGTCCATTTACTTAGAACTCCTTTTATAAAAAATAATCTAATATCTGAAAAGTTTTTAATTTTATATTTTTTTTTTAAAAAAAACTTTTTTTATTATTATATACTTATCTATATGAAAAGATAAATATTAATTTATAATATATTATTTTTAATTTTATTTTTAAAAATATGAAAAAACATAGAAGATGGGATTTAAACATGAAAGTAGTTGATAAAGTTATAAAAGCATTGTTAATTATAATTCTTATTTTGGCTATTATTTGTGTATGTTATCTTGTTATTAATCCTAATCAGGGTGAAGGTTACACTGAATTCTATATTCTTGATCATAACAATAATACTACAGATTATCCTGTAAATATTTCCCAGGGAAATATTGAAAAGATAAATATTGGACTTAAAAATAAGGAAAATGTTATGATGAACTATTCAGTTGTAATTAAGAAGGATAATATTACTCTTGCTAAGTATAATAAGACGTTGCAAAACGATCAAGAAGAAATTACTGCTTATTATATTACATCAACATCACATATTGGTGATGATCAACAATTAGATATTGAACTTTATAAGGGTAATAATTCAAATATTTATCGAAGTTTAAAACTTAGATATAATGTCATTTAATGTAGAAACTTTATTTATAATATGAAAATATTAAATAAATAAAATAAGCTATAAGCCTAACATGAAATTCTAAAAATAATCATTTAATTCCATTAAATTTAAAATAAAGGGCTATAAGTTTAATATTAACTTAAAAAAGAACAGAGAAAAACTAATGAGAGGCTAAAAATGAACGATATAAAATGTGTTATCACAGGAGGAGCAGGATTTATAGGCTCACACATTGCACAAACACTAATAGAAAATGGAGTAGGTCAAGTTACAATCCTAGATAATATGACTAAGGGAAAAATTGAAAATCTTAAAGAACTTGACCATGACAAAATCAACATGGTATGTGCTGATATTACAGATGCTGATCTTAACTTAATATTTGAAGATCATGACTATGTATTCCATGAAGCAGCACTAACAAGTGTACCAGAAAGTATTCAGAAGCCTACAGAGGTAAATAAGATAAATATTGATGGAACATTCAGAGTACTTAAAGCTGCATGTGAATGTAATATTAAAAAGGTTATATCTGCATCATCTGCTGCTGTATATGGAGAAACTGAAACTCTTCCAAATCATGAAGAGCTTCCACTAAGACCACTTTCACCATATGCTGTTTCAAAGGCAATGCTTGAATTATATTCATATACATTTACAAATACATACAATCTTCCAACAGCAACACTAAGATATTTCAATGTATTTGGTCCAAGACAAGATATTAGCTCACCATATAGTGGTGTTATACCAAAATTTATATCTGCACTTCTAAAGGGTGAACGTCCTGTAATATTTGGTGATGGAGAACAAACACGTGATTTTATTTATGTTAAAAATATTGCACAGGCAAACTATGAGGTTATGAAGTCAGATGCAACAGGTGTCTATAATATTGCTCATGGTAAGAAAACATCAATAAATGAACTTCTTGAATATATCTGTGAAATTATGGGATATGACTTTAATCCACAATATATGCCAAAACAGGATGGTGACATTAAACATTCTGTTGCAGATATTACAAAAGCTGAGGAGAATTTCGGATTTAAAAGTGAACATGACTTTAAATGTGAACTTAAAGAGACAATAGACTATTATGTTAAAATTATGGAAGTAGATGAATAGAACTCTTTTATTTCCATTATTTTTTACACTATTTTTTTAAATATTTTTTCTAGTTATATTATGGAAATATGAAAAAGGAAATTTAATACTATTTTTTTATTAAAAATATGAGGAGTGTGAATTATTAACTATGATTGAAAAAGTAAAGCTTTTCTTTAAAACAAAGGAATATCGTAAAATTCTTGAAAATATTGTATCATTAACAGGTCTTCAATTTGCAAGTTATATATTACCTCTTCTTACACTTCCATATCTTACAATGGTACTTGGACCTGATAAGTTTGGTCTTACTCAGTATGCTATTGCATTAATTACATATTTCCAGATTATTACAGATTATGGATTTAATTTATCTGCAACTCGTGAAGCTGCAATTTATCGTGAAGATGAGGCGAAGAAATCAGAGATATTTTCATCGGTTATGTCAATTAAGTTGCTGCTTTGTATTTTAACATTTATTATATTGATGTTAATTGTAGTGTTTATTCCAAAATTTAATGCTGATTTAATGGTGTATATTCTTACATTTGGTATGGTTATTGGATATATGCTATTTCCTACCTGGTTTTTCCAGGCAATGGAGTATATGAAATATACAAGTATCTTAAATATTATTGGAAAAGTCATATATACAGTTGCAATCTTCCTTTTCATACACAACCAAGGAGATTACTTGCTTGTTCCAATAATAAATTCTATTGGACTAATTGTTGTAGGTATTGCAGGATTTTATATTGCAGTGAGAAAATTCAATATAAAACTAAAAATTCCATCTGTTAAATCAATCATATATCACCTTAAAGAGGGTTGGTATGTATTTATTTCAACAGTTGCAATTAACATGTATACAACAACAAACACATTTCTGCTTGGTTTACTTACAAACAATACACTTGTAGGATACTATTCAATTGCCGAAAAAATAGTACTTGCAGCAAATGGACTGCTAAATCCTATATCACAGGCATTATATCCATTTGTAAGTCGTAAAACACAAGATGAGGAAGATGAAGTTAACATCAACTTTATACGAAACCTAACAAAGCTAATGGCAATAATAGGACTCATACTTTCTGCTGGAATATTCATATTTGCAAAGCCAATAATTCTAATAATATTTGGAAATGCTTATGCAAATTCAGTAATACTACTTGAAATACTATCTGCTCTTCCATTTGTTGTGGCACTTAGTACAGTATTTGGTGTTCAAACCATGCTTACACACAACTATAAAAAGGCATTTAGTTCAATAACACTTCTTGGAGGAATACTAAACATAGTTCTTGCTATTATATTAATAACATTCATACAACAACTTGGTGTTGCAATAAGCTTTGTTGTAACTGAAACATTCATTACAGTTGCAATGTTTATATTCCTACAAACACATGGAATTAAGATAATATCAAAAAATGAAAAATTAAATTAAATAGAAAAAAATAATGAGATGTGATTAAATTGAATGCTATAAGACGCGTAGTTAAAAATATAGGTTCACTATTTCTATCACGTATGATAGGATATGTTCTTGCATTTGTCTACACCCTATATTCAGCACGTTACCTTGGAACTGCAGATTTTGGATTAATTTCATTTGCAACAGCAATAACAGGATTATTTTCAATATTTACAGATCTTGGTCTTTCAACACTCACAATACGTGAAGTTGCACGTGATAAGTCGCAAACTGCAAAGTATATGGGAAATCATGGATCTATAAAGTTGATACTTTCAATACTTACAATGCTAATGCTTGTAGTTTATGTTAACTTTGGATTTAATGAAATAACCAAGTATGTTGTATATATTATTGGACTTTCTGTAATAACAGATGCATTTGGTGGAACATTTACATCAATATTTGGTGCATATGAACAGATGGAATATCAATCCCTTGCTGAGATAATAAATTCAGTTGTAATGTGTATTGGAGTTCTTATCTGTGTATTTACAAATCAAGGCGTTATTGGAGTTGCAATGGTATATCTTATTTCAAGTGCTGTTGTATTAGTTTATAACTTCATATTATGTTCTAGAAACTATGGAGTTATACACTTCCAATTTGACTTTAAATTCTGGAAATACCTCATAAAAACAGCATTTCCACTTGCAATAACAAGTATATTTGCACTTATTTCATTTAAGATGAATACAATAATGCTTAATTATCTTACAACAAGCTCTGTTGTAGGTGAATATACAGCAGCATTTAATCTTATGCAAGCTTTAATATTTATTCCAACAGTATATTCAACGGCAATACTTCCATTGTTTTCAAAGTTATTTATTGACAGACAAGACATGCTTGCATATTCATATAAAAAGTCACTTAAGTATTTATCACTTCTAAGTATTCCAATTGCTATGGGAACAACACTACTTGCTGATAAAATTGTACTTTTCATGTATGGTGCAAGTTATGCTAATACAATACCAATTCTTAGACTTATCATATGGGCACTTCCTGCCATATTTTTAAGTTATGTTCTAGGTACAAGTATTACATCAATTAATAAACAGCATGAAACACTAAGAGCTACATTTTTATGTCTTATTCTTAGTTTAGTTGGAAATTACATATTTATCAACCTATTTTCAGGTGAAGGTGCAGCATTTGTTACAATACTAAATGAGGTAAGTATGGTTATATTCTACATCTATATCATGCATAAGTATGGATATAGTGTACCTGTTAAAACAGTTCTTATTAAGCCATTTGTTGCAAGTGTTGTAATGGCAATTGTAATATCAATACTTAACTTAGAATTATTTAGCAGCATATTCATAGGAGCTACAGTATATACAATCATGATACTGCTTCTTAAAACAATAGATGAAGATGACATAAAAATAGTTGGTCAGATATTACCTGAAAGAATTGTTAAATATCTTGAAAAAATAGTTTAAAAAAAAATGAGTATTTAAAAAAAAGATTATTTTTTAGATAAAATATCTTTTTAGATAAGTTAAATTTTACTATAATACATCTATACTTAAGTAGTTTAGATTTAATTTAAATTAAAAGCAAACCACTACTTTACTTCTAATCTAAACTACTTTCCTTCCTACTAAAAAAAATACTTAATTTATAAGTTTTAATTCTTTTTTTCTTTTTCTACAATGAATGTACAACAATCATCATATTTTGATACACATTCAACTTCTTCAACTGAAACATCACACTGGTAGTATTCAGAAAATACTCCTTTTATCATTCCTGTTGTAATACAACATGTTGAAATGTTATATTCAATATCAAATTTTGTATGACATCCTTTAAGTTTTAAAACTGTGTTATCTGTATGTGTAATTGTTAATTCACCAATTTCTAGTTCTGCAAAATATTTTCTAAGAGCATCAAGGAATCCTTCAAAACCATCAAATTCTAGTTTTTTATATAGATCTCTTCCAATTCTTTCACCAGCTTTTGTTTCAAGTGGTGAAAGTTCAAGTCCATGATGTAATAGAAGTCCTTTACATTGTCTGTGTACTTCTGTAAATAATCCATGAGGATCTATTATATCTTCCTGTACTTCTGGTAATGAATAGATTATCTGTCCAGGATATACTTCTCCCACATAGTCTGCATAGATGTAGAATAATTTACTACGTCTATCTAGAGGATGTGATTTATAACTTAATATTCCTTCATCAACAAGATTTTTAAGATGTACAGATATTGTTGATTTAGATTTCCCTGTTCTTTTTACAATTTCAGCTTCACTGATTTTTTCATCAAGCATGTTAAGAATTTGTATTTTAATAGGACTATTTACAATCTTAATTCCATCTGCTGTTGAATATATTTTAATTTTAGTATTGTCATAGATGTTTATAGGAATCATAATAATTGTTATGAATTTTATAGATATATAAAGTATTTGTAAGTAAAAATTAAAACATTATCAATTTCCTTTAAATTTAAAATATAAATTTAATAAAGCAATACAATAAATTTAATACATAGAACAATTTAAAATCAAATAAATTTTAATTAAAATAAATAAAAAATAAGAGAATTTAAACATGTATTTAGTCAAATAATTTTTAAATTCCAAATATAACCTAATATTTCCATATTATTAAGGGTATTTAAAACATATAGTTACATTAAATAAAAATATAAAAGGAGTTGTCAGATTTGGTATTTATTTTATCAACAGTATATAGAATGCTTCCAGAATTTATTAAAAATCGGAGCTTTTTTGTTAATATGGTGCAGAGATTTAATAATAAGCGTGTAGATAAGGAAATTGAGTCACATCAAATGTTAATTGACCTGATATTTGCAAATTGTGACATTAAAGCAACAGGTGTGATGCGACAGATACAACTTTTATCAGTAGAACTTCTAAGATTATTTGATAAAATCTGTCAAAAACATAACATACAATATTGGCTAGATTATGGTACACTTCTTGGTGCTATACGTCATGGAGGATTTATTCCATGGGATGATGATGTTGATATTGGAATGCTACGTAAAGACTATGAAAAGTTCTGTGAAGTATTTCCAGAAGAAATTAATAATATAGAAGGATTATCTGATAAAGTTATTATTCAAAGATTAAAACAGCCACATACAAAAGATGATGAAATAACACCTCTTGATACATTTAATGACAACACACACATACTATTTTTCCAGTGTGCATATAAAAAGCCATTTGCCCATTTTGATGTATTTCCAAGAGATTATATAGAAGATTGTGGTATTACAGAAAAAAGAAATAAAAAACAGATGAAGCTTCAAGTTGAACTTAGAAAAAATATTAAAAAAGGTATTTGGAGCTTTGATGAGGGACTTAAAATTCAAAATGAAAAGATGCATTTTACAGATGAAAAAACAGAGTACCTATCTGATGCCATAGATGGTCTTCATAACAACATTGAAAACAGGTTATATAAAACAGAGTATGTATTTCCACTAAAAGAGGTGCAATTTGAGGATTATACATTTTATATGCCAAATAATGCAGATAAGTATCTTGAATTAATTTATGGACCTGAATATATGCATCTTCCACGTACAGCACTTGATCATAATACAACAGGATTTATTAAAGGTCAGTATGATAATATAAAAGAAGATATTGATGCTGGATTTGATGCTGAAATTAAGTTCTTAAAAGATATTAATGAAAATTTCAAATAAAAATAGTATTTAATATATCATCTATATTTTTAATTAAAAGAAGGGGGTTGTAGAAAAGATTATTTTTTCTTACTCTCCTCCCATATAAAATATATTTATTTACAAAAAAAGTTTTTTTTTGATAATTTCTTATTAGTTAATATTAACTTATTTTTTTTACTAGTTTTCAGTTTTTTGTGCTACTATACGAATTAGCATTGGATCATCATCTTTATACACTGATAATCCCTGTGATTCTATCTTATAGATTACTTTAAGTCCAATATTTTCAAGTTTTTCTATTGTTTTGCTATAGTCTAGATATCGTCTGTAGTGTGTTGTTATATTTTCTGTTTCACTGATTTTTTCTCCATTATTAAACATTGGATCATTTATACTCCTTACCTCTAAAAAGAAGTATCCATCACAATTAAGTTGATTTGAGACCCATTTAAGTACACGTCCTTCTGCATCTTCATTTATTGAATGAAGTGTGAAACGTGAATAGACATAATCATATTTTTGATCTGTTGCTAAGTTTGTAAAGTCTTCAGCTTTAAAGTCAAGGTTATATTCTGAGTAGTGACTGTTAAGATAGTCCATTTCTTGTTGTACTTGATCTATTGCTGTTACATGTAAATGGTTTTGTGCAAAGAAAACACTATCTCGGCCATTTCCACATCCTAATTCAATGAGTGATTTTTCAGGTTCTATAAATCCTTCTATGAATTTTGCAAATGATGATGGCTCTGTAGGATTTGGATTTTCTTCGTAATATTTTTTCCAATAAGCTTTATCATTCATAAATAATATTATATCAAGTTATTTTATTAAAGATTTATGAATCATTAAAATAAGTTGTTAGAATAGTTCTTATTTTATATTAAGAGTATAAAATTAAGCATAGCTGTATTGTTTTATTTTACACTATTTTAATTAAATTTATTATTAATTATGATATATTTTTAAAATTTTAAATAAAATAGAAAAGATATATTATTAATATATTTAATTGATTAAATAATAATCAAAAAATGAATTGTTATTTTTATTATTAATAAGAGAATAATTAAGGGAGATTTTATTAAAATGAAAGATATTGCTAATGAATATGAAGGCGAAACTATCCTTATTACTGGTGGTGCTGGTTGTGTTGGAAGTAATCTTACACGAAGACTTGTTCAATGTAACCCTGAAAAAATAATAATACTTGATGATTTATCATCCTCATATAAATGGAACATACCAAAAGATGATTGTATCCAGTTTATTGAAGGTGACATCTGTGATGATCAAGTACTTAAATGGACTTTCAAGGAAAAACCATCGTATGTATTCCACTTAGCAGCTCATTTTGCAAATCAGAACTCTGTAGATAAGCCTGAAAAAGACTTAAAAGTAAATGGTCTTGGAATTCTTAAAGTTCTTGAATATGCACATCTTTCAGATAATGTTAAAAGATTTGTTTATTCAAGTAGTGGATGTGGAGTTTATGGACTTGACTCAACTATGCCATTTAAAGAAGATGATATTAGTATAAGCTTACATACACCATATCAGGTAACAAAACTTCTCGGTGAATTATATACATACTACTTCCATAACTTATATGATTTACCAATTGTAAATGCTAGATTTTTCAATGTATTTGGACCTGGTGAAGTTCCTGGAAAATATAGAAATGTAATTCCAAACTTCATGTACTGGGCTATGAATAACCAGGCACTTCCAATTACTGGAAATGGATCAGAAACTCGTGATTGGACCTATGTTGATGATATTATAAATGGTCTTCTTGCTATGGGTATTAAAGAAGATGCTATTGGTGAATCAATAAATCTTGGATCAGGTCGTGACCATCAAGTTATTGACATGGCAAATAAAGTAAATGAAGTATGTGGAAACGATGCAGGTATCGAATATAAAGAACGCAGAGACTGGGATGCTAAAAATAAACTTTTATCATCAATTGATAAAGCTAAAAAAATCCTAGGATATAAACCACAACACGACTTCTATGAAGGTATTGAAAATACTCATCAATGGTTTGTTGACAACTGGGAAAATATACAAAAAAGTGCAGAATTCTAGAGATTATAGAATTTTAATATAACAATAAATATTTAATAATTTAACAACATATATTAATTAAAAAAAATGAATTTAGCTGATAGGTATGAAGATATTAGTTGTACAAGAATCTGACTGGATAAAAAGAAATCCACATCAACAACATCACCTCATGGAATTACTTGGTCTTCGTGGTCATGAAATCCGTGTTATAGACTATGAAGTTGACTGGAAGATTGATAAAAAACCATCAGATCCAATAAAAAGTCCAAGACAGGTCTTTGAAGGTTATAAAAAGGTATATAATACAAGTAATGTTACAGTAATTAGACCACCTCTTATTAAACTTCCAATACTTAACTACCTGTCCATCATACACTATCATAGAAAGGAAATAAAAAGACAAATTAGGGAATTTCAGCCAGAGATAATAGTAGGATTTGGAATTATAAATGCAAATATTGCATCAAAACTTGCAAAAAAGGCAAATATTCCATTTGTATACTACTTTATTGATGTGCTTCACGAGTTAATTCCAGAGAAACATTTCCGTGAACTT
The DNA here is from genome assembly GCF_022768985.1 of Methanosphaera sp. Classification (NCBI taxonomy): domain Archaea; kingdom Methanobacteriati; phylum Methanobacteriota; class Methanobacteria; order Methanobacteriales; family Methanobacteriaceae; genus Methanosphaera; species Methanosphaera sp. Next base: position 227,314 of record NZ_JALEKL010000011.1, read on the forward strand.
GGAAAAAATATTACAAAAAACACACTTAAAAATTCATCATATGTACTTACAATAAATCGTAAACTCAGTGAAACAGCAGCAGAGATGGGTGCAAATCCACATAAGATGAGTATTATTGGTGCTGGAATTAATCTTAAACACTTTGACTATAAAAAGCATGGTGGATATAAGATACGTAATCATTTCAGAATTAAAAATGATGATATAGTATTGTTTTTCATGGGATTTCTATACAACTTTGCAGGACTTAAAGAGCTTGCAGTTGAACTTGGAAAAAATAAGGATAAATACCCAAATATTAAGCTGTTAATTGTTGGTGATGGAGATGCTCTTGAAGCATTAAAGCTTATCCAGAAAAAGTATGATATGAAAGATCAGCTTATACTTACAGGAAGACAGAAGTATTCAATAATTCCAGATCTTATAGGTGCAAGTGATGTATGTATACTTCCTGCATATCAGGATGAAATTATTATGCAAAATATTGTGCCAATTAAGTTATATGAGTACATGGCAATGAAGAAACCTGTTATTGCAACAAAACTTCCAGGAATACATGCTGAATTTGGGGATAGAAATGGTATTATCTACATTAACAAGCCTGAGGAAGTTCTTGATGTTGTAACAAAAACATCACTTAGAAATAAGCGTGAAATTGTAAAAGTTGGAGCTGCAGGACTTAGCTTTGTTGAAAATAATGATTGGAGAAAACTTACAATTGAATTTGAAAGTATTCTTGAAGGATTAATACTTGATATTTTACTTAAAGATATCTAGAAAACTATTACTAACCACCCCCTATGAATTCTTTTTTTTAGATTTTAAAAATGAACTATTAATTTTTTTGTGTGGAATTTACTATGAATATCTTAGAAGTTATACCATATTTTACATTTGCACGTGGTGGAGATGTAGCTGTATGCTACAACTTAACTCGTCAATTTACAGATAAAGGACATGATGTAACAATTCTTACAACTAATTTTGAATACAACAAGGAAGATACTGACACTATAGATAATCTTCAAATGGTTAATGTTGACTATAAATTTAATTTTGCACTCTTCATCTATTCACCACAAATGAAGAAATGGCTTGATGAAAATATAAAGAATTTTGACATTATCCACATGCATGAGCTCAGATCATACCAGAACATCGTTGTTATGGAGTATGCAAAAAAATATAATATTCCATATATTATACAACCCCATGCATCAACACCAACAAATGTTGGACAAAGCCTATTTAAGAAACTTTTTGATGTCTTCTTTGGAAATAAATTAATGCAAAATGCATCACATATCATTGCAGTATCAGATTATGAGGCAAAATATGATAAACTCATGACAAATGCACCAGTTGAAGTTGTATATAATGGTATGAACGTTGATGAATTTGAAAATATAGATTCATACGACACATTTCTTGAAGGAATACCTTACATCCTCTATTTTGGACGTCTTGACAGTCTTAAAGGAATTAATTATATTATTGAAGCATTTGCACAATTGCCTGATGAATTTAGGGAATATAAGCTTGTAATTGCAGGTAAGATATCTGATTATAAAAAGACACTTGATGAAATAATTACTAAATACGACATTAAAGATCGTGTAATTTTCACAGGATTTGTAGATGAGGCTGATAAAAATGCAATATATCGTGATGCTAAGCTTTTTGTAAATCCTGTAAAGTACATGGGAGGAGTAGCACTTACTGTATTTGAATCAATACTTGCAGGCACACCTGTGGTTGTTACACGCCAATCTGGTGAGGTAATTGAAAAAATTGATGCAGGAATTATTGTTGAATATGCAGATATAGAACAATTAAAAGATGCAATAATTACATCACTAACAGATACTAAACTTACACAAAGACAGCTTGAAAATGGTCAAAACTACATTAAAAATAATCTCCAGTGGTGTGATGTTGCAGACCACATACTTGAAATCTATGAAAAATACATAAAAAAAGGTGAATAAGACTTATGAAAATTCTTCTAATATGTCATGAAATTCCATCAATGAGTGTGGGTGCAACACTACCATTTTATCATATGATAAGAAATATTTCAAAAATGTATGATATGCACCTGGTATGTTTTAACTCTGGAAAATACCAGGTTGACCCACTTAAGGAGCACCTAGAAGGCTATGATATGATTGATATAGTGGAGTATGAAACATTTATGGATCAATTTAAATACACACTATCTAATATGCTTTCATTTAATAATCTTAAAAAACGCAGCTTCTTTAACTACTACTACAACAAGCAGATGGCAAAGACAATTGATGGTTTAATTGATGAAAATGATTTTGACATGATTATAACAGATATGCCAATGGCATTTTATGTTAAAAACACTAAAATTCCAAAGATTATATATGCATTTGATGCAGTGGGAGAATATAATCATGAAATGTATAAAAAAGCAGACACTTTAACATCAAAGCTTTACTGGTATCTTAACTATCTTAAAATTCACAACTATGAAAAAGCTTATAATAAATTTAATTGTTGTATTGTTGTAAATGAAAAAGATAAAATAAATCTACAAAAGCATATTAAAACACCAATTGAGGTTGTGGCAAATGGTGTTGATGTTAACTTCTTTAAACAAAAAACAAGTAAAAAAACACGTAAACTCGTCTTTACAGGTGATATGAGCACACCTCCAAATAATGATGCAATCAGGTATTTTATGGATGAAATCTATCCACTAATACAAAAAGAAGTTACAGTTCCTCTTGAAATTGTAGGACGAAATCCAACAGATTATATTAAATCTCTCACATCAGATAATGTAAATGTTACAGGATCAGTAAGTGATGTGCGTGACTACTTAACTCCTGGATCTGTATTTATAACTCCAATGGTTTCAGGAACAGGTATTAAAAATAAGATTCTTGAAGCTATGAGTATGAATCTTAGCTGTATATGTACAAAAACAGCAATTAGTGGAATTAGGGCAGTTGATGGACATGACTATCTGCTTGCTGATAGTCCAGAGGAGTTTAAAGATGCAGTTATCAGGCTACTTTCTGATGATAATCTTAATCATAATATAGCTGAAAATGCACGTGTATTTGTTAAAAATAATTACTCATGGAATATTGCAACAAATAAGCTTGTTAATATAATTGAAAAATATAAAACCTAGATAAATGAATTTTAAGTAAAATTTCATAGAAATCTGTAATGAATTGTATTAAAAATTATTATATTATGAACAATAAATATAATATAAATAAAACAATCATATTAAAAAGAAAATAAAAAAGGGAATTAAAAAACATGAAAGTATCATTTGTTATACCAGCATTAAATGAGGAAGGAATTGTTGGAAAAACCATTAGAAGCATACCTGTTAAGCAAATTGAAGATGAAGGATATGATGTTGAAATTATTGTTGTAAATAACAATTCAACAGATAATACAGAAAATGAGGCACGTGAAGCTGGAGCAACAGTATATCTTGAAATGAAACGTGGATATGGTAATGCATATAAGAGAGGATTTAAGGAAGCAACAGGTGACATTATCATAATGGGTGATGCTGATGGAACCTATCCACTAGAACAGTCACTTGACTTTATTAATAAGATTGTAGATGAGAAATGTGACTTTGTAATAGGATCAAGATTTGATGGAGAAATTGAAGATGGAGCAATGCCAGCACTTCACCAATACATAGGAAATCCAATGCTTACAAAGATGCTTAACATACTCTTTAAGTGTGATTATTCAGATACACACTGTGGAATGCGTGCATTTACAAAAGATGCAAAAGATAAGATGAACCTAACAGCAGATGGTATGGAATTTGCTATTGAAATGGTAATAGAAGCAGCACAGAAAGATCTTAAAATCTGTGAAATTCCAATAGTATACCATAAACGTGGTGGTGGAGAAGCAAAACTCAGTTCATTTAGTGATGGATGGAGACATATAAAATACATGCTACAACGTAAATTCTTCTAAAAAAAAGAAATATAATTAAACACCCTTTATTTTTTTCTATAAAAGAAATAATTTTAATCCTCTAAATCTTTTTTTTATATTTTCTATGAAAAATGACCATATTTTTATTAAAGAAATTTATTTTATTGGAGATTCCAGATTATGAAAATTGCATTTGTATATGATACAGTATATCCATGGGTTACAGGTGGAGCAGAACGCAGAGTCTATGAAGTTGCAAAACGACTTGCAGATATGGGTGAAGATGTTCATATCTATTCTCTAGGATTTTGGATGAACACAGCAGAATATAAGGATATGAAAACTATAGAATATGATGGTATTACACACCATAGTGTGGGTGATGCTATGGATCTTTACACAAAAGACAATAAAAGATCAATAAAAGAAGCAATACATTTTGCAAAATCACTTCTTAGTGTTAATTTTAGTGGCTTTGATATTGTTGATGTTCAAGGATTTCCATACTTTTCATGTTATTCAACAAAGCTACGACATAAAGATGCAAATATTGTAATTACACTCCATGAAATATGGAATGATTACTGGTATGAATACATGGGAAAACTTGGATTTTTTGGTAAAATAATTGAGAAAGGAATTATGCATCTAACTGATAATTTTATCTGTGTTTCAAATTCAACATATGAAAATATGCTACAGATACGAAATCCACCAAATACATCTATCATTGAAAATGGTGTAAACTTCAACCAGATAACAAATGTTGAATCTAGTTGTGATGAGTCTGATATTATCTATGCAGGACGTCTTATTGCTGAAAAACATGTGGATTTACTTATTCATGCAGTAGCTAGAATTAAACAAACAAAAGATGACATTAAATGCTTTATTGTAGGAGAAGGACCTGTAAAGGATGATCTTATAAAACTTGCAGATGAACTTGGTGTTGCTGGTAATATTACATTTAAGGGATTTTGTGAAGATCAAAACGAGTTATATTCTCTTATTAAAAGCTCTAAGGTATTTGCTCTTCCATCAACACGTGAAGGTTTTGGAATTGTATTAATTGAAGCTAACTGTTGTGGAATACCAACAGTTACAATTGACTCTCCCATGAATGCTGCAAAAGATCTTATAGATGATAGTAATGGTGTTGTAGTAGCCGATGATGCTGATGAATTTGCAACAGCACTTGTTGATATCATTGAAAATAAACCATATAGTAGAGAGAATTGTCTTAAATTTGCCAAAAACTATGACTGGAACAATATTGCATCTAAAACACTTACATATTATGAAAATATTATAAAATAGGTGAACATCTTTATTATTTATAAATCTAATAAATATCTATTATTATAAAATAAATGAAAAGAATAATAGGTGAAAATAAAGATGAAAGTTTTACTACTTAATGGAAGTCCACATAAAGAAGGATGTACATACACAGCACTATGTGAAGTTGAAAAAACATTAAATGAAGCAGGTATTGAAACTGAAATATTCTGGGTAGGACTTAAACCTATCATAGGATGTACAGGCTGTGATAAATGTTGCGAACTAGGAAAATGTGTATATGATGATGATCCTGTAAATGAATTCGTTAAAAAAGCATGTAAAGCTGATGGATTCATATTTGGAAGTCCAGTACACTATGCAGGTGCAAGTGGAGCTGTAACATCATTTCTAGATCGTGCATTCTACTCAAATAAGAATTGCTGTGCATTTAAATTTAAACCTGCAGCATCAATAGTATCAGCAAGAAGATCAGGAACAACAGCAACATTTGACCAATTAAATAAATATGCAACAATATCACAGATGCCAATTATATCATCACCATACTGGAATGGAGTACATGGATATACACCAGATGATGTAAGACAAGACGAAGAAGGAATGTATGTAATGAGACAACTAGGACGTAACATGGCATTCTTCCTTAAATGTATCCAGGCAGGTCTTGATGCAGGACTCAAGCATGATGAAAGTGAAAAACCAATAAGAACACACTTCATCAGATAAAACCCTTTCAACACCCCACCTTTTTCTATTTTTTTTAAATTTCCATTATCATAAAATAATTATATAATAAGATTAAAATAAATATATTAGATAAATATTACTTTTTTTATAAAAATAACCTATCTAATGTGTTATTTTAGAAATAAAAAAAAGTAAAAATAAGGAGTTGTTATTTATTTCAAAAAAAGTACTTCTATTAGTACTATCTCTTATAATGATATTTGGTCTTACAGCAATTTCTGCTGCAGATAATACAACCAATATTCACGAAGATAATATTAACAGAAATAGTACTTCAAATATTGACGCTAATGCAAACCTAGAAGCTGTCAATATGCAAGATAATAATAAAATATCAGAAAAGAACGTTATAAATTCAAATTCTACAAGCAAAGTAGTAAAAACTGCACAAAAAAAGAATGTTGTAATGTCTGCAACAAATACAAGTATAAAATATCAAAGTAAGGTAAAACTTACAGCAACAGTTAAAACAACAGATAATAAAAATATTACAGGCGGATATGTAGTATTTAAATTAAATGATAATACTATTGGTAGAGCAGATCTTATTAACTCAAAAGCATACCTCTACTATAATACAAACAAAAACACGCCAAAAGACTACAAAATAACAGCTAAATACAGTGGAACAAGCCAGTATAATCAAAATACTGCAAAGGCAACACTCACAGTGCTTAAATTTAATTCTAAAATTACATTAAATAATAAAGTTGTAACACATGATGATAAAGTTCAATTTACAGCAACAGCAACTGATGAACATGGAAACTACATTAAAAGTGGTAAAGTTGCATTTAAATTAAATGGTAACACTATTGGACGTGCAGATCTAATTAATGGTAAGGCTAACTTTATCTATAATGCAACACTTCCTGTAAGTAAATATAAGCTTACAGCAGTAGTTGGTGAAACACAAACCACATATAAGGCAACATCAAATACAGCAACACTTACAATTAATCCAATTGAAACTAAGATGTCAATAACAAATAAAACAGTGCCAAAAAGTGAAAATGTAGAACTTACAGCAACTGTGGTAAATAAGAAGACTGGAAAGTATATGACCACAGGACGTATACTCTTTAAGTTAGATGGTGCAACACTTGGATATGCAAATGTTAAAAATGGAAAAGCATACTTTAAATACACTACACGTAACTTAGCTGAAGGATCACATAGTATTGTTGGAATCTATGAAGGTAGTAATGCTAAGATGTCTGAAGCATCAGGTAAATTATCAGTTAATATATTGAAATATTCATATTCACAAATACAAGATGCTGCAATATATCTTAGAAATCATTATGAAGCAAATCAGATACTTAAAAATGTAGAAGTTAATGGTAAAAAGATGAATGTTGAATCATTCCTTCCACTCATACTTCATGCACTAAAAAATGCTAATCGTAATCATGGATCAGATCTTGTTGAATATGTTTACTATCCAACTATCTCAGCTCAATCTGATAACTTAAAAGGTCAAACACTTACAACATCAAGAATGCTTTCTATTGCATCTGATGCTCTTAACTATTATCAGACACATCATAAGGCACCAACTTATGTTATGATTGACTCATATAAGTTTGGATTCTATAATATGCTTTATTCATTCTCTAAGATGATAGATTATTCAACATCAGGATATCTTCCTAAATCATGCAGGTTATATAACTGGGATATTATTCACCCACAAGATCCTACAAAACGTACAATCTACATTACAAGTGATAATATTCGTTCAAAATCAAAAGATCAAGCATTTATAAATGATATAAAAGCTAAACTTCAAGCAAAAGGATTTACTGTAAAAGTAGTAGGTATTGGACCTAACACTCATAATTATATACGTAATAATAATTATCCTGATAATGCTGCACAACTATCAATCTTTGGTGGTGCTGATGCTGGAGTATTTTATGATATGTCAACAAGAAGCTTTATGAGAGGAAAGGCAAACAGGCCAATGTTCCTTGCATTCTATCCTACAGCACGTGATATTACAAATCTTGCATGGCTTGAACGTGCACATGATGATAATTATAGTCCTGCAAGTTTCAAAGGTCTTGCACATCCAGATCAATACCTGTATAAACATGGATATGACTATGTTTACTCTGGTGATACATCAGAAATTGTTAATTCATTTATTGAATATATATCATCTGGTAAATCAAAAGGATGAAGAATGTAATTCATCCCCCTTTTTATTCTATTTTTTTTAAATTAATCTATTTTTTTAATTACTTTATCGACGGCACACTTAAATGCATCTGTCATATTAGTATACTGGAATTTCGTATTTATGATCTCTTTTGACCTTTTTGACATAGCTTCCTCTAAGTTGTTATCTGTTATTATCTTATAGATTGCATCGTGTAATTCTTTAGAGTTTCTTTGTTTGACAATGTATCCATTATTGTCAATCATATCATATGCTGCTCCCACTACATCTGTTGCAACTACTGGTGTTGAATAATACATTGCCTCATTTAATACAAATACCCATGGATCTCCCATTCCTTCATCAATTGAGGGTATTACAACCACATTTGCATCACGATAGTACTCTTTAAGGTCTTGGTTATCTATTTTTCCTGTAAATGTTACATCACATATATTATTTTGTTTTATGTACTCTTTTAGTGATTTTTCCTCATCACCTTCACCTATTATGATAAGTTCTATATCATCTAATTCACATCTTAGTTGTTTGTAAGCTTTAATTAGATATATTACACCTTTTCTTTTAATTAAACGTCCTACATATACTATTTTTTTATGTGTTTTTGATTTTGTTATGTTTTCATCACATCCTTTGATATTACTTACATTTGGCATTATCTGGATGTTTTCATCTTTAACTCCGAGTTTTAGGAAGTATTCTTTATGTATGCTTCCTGGTACTATCATTCCACTACAGTTGCGTGTTAGGAATTTTATTATACATGTTAGTAGTTTTTCTTTTATGTTATCATTCTTTTTCCAGTCCCAGTCTTCACGCCATATTAGCATTGGTTTTCTGCGTAGTTTTGATATTGTAAATACTATTATTGTTTCAATTAACTCTCCTAGTGTATCCCAGCTTCCTGCAACTATTACATCATAGTCTCCCATTGCTTTTTTTGCTATGGTTTGTTTGTGTTTTTCATTAATTATTTCATAATTTACATCTTCAAGTCCCTTAATTTTATGATCAGATGATTCATTATAAATACTACTTATTACATCAAAGTGTGTAAATACTAAGTCTAAATCATACATATCTGCTATCTTTTGAAAAAATGGTATTCTATACCACATGGCAGTATTATGCATAAATAATATTTTTGTTTTATCAGACATCCCTTTATCAGTCCACCCCATTAATTAGTTATCCTTCAGTTTCTAAGTTTTTTTAGTTAATTATTGTATTTGTTTTAAATAATTCATTAAATGTTTTATTCCTACTAAAATGTTATTTAAAATTATTTACAAATATAAAAATAATATAAAAAAAATTTCTTAGGCTTAAATTATTAGGGGAGTGTAATATTTTTGAAAGTTATTCAAACACCAGTACGTTTCTATCCCTTTATAGGTGGGGTTGAACAGTATGTTTATTATGTATCAAAAGAACTAGTAAAATATGATGATTGCAAAGTTAAGGTAATATGTGCAAATGAACCAGAAAGCATTCCAACTGAAACATATCAGGGAATTGATATTAAACGTCTTAAATACTATGGTAAGCTTGCAAATACAAATCTAACACCATCACTTCCAACATCACTACTTTGTGAAGATTATGATATAATGCATACACATATTCCAACACCATGGAGTGCTGATTGGAGTAATATTATCTCAAGAATTAAGGGCAAACCTCTTGTTGTAACATATCATAATGATATTATAGGAAGTGGAGTTGCAGATACAATTGCAAAAGTCTATAATAAAACTGCTCTTAAATTCCTACTTAATAAGGCAGATCGTATAATTATAACACAGGATGACTATATTAACTCACCACACCTTGCAAATTATAAAGATAAAGTTGTTACAATACCAAATGGTGTTGACTCATCACTATTTAAGCCTAAAGATGAAAGATGTAAAAATCAGATATTCTTCCTAAGTGTTCTTGACAGATTCCATAAATATAAAGGACTTGACTACCTACTTGAAGCACTAGCAGGTGTGAAAGATGAAATAGGTGATGTTAAACTCATAGTTGGTGGAAAAGGAGAACTTATGGACTACTACAAGGATATGACAAAACAACTTGGAATTGATAAAAACGTTGAATTTAAGGGATTTCTAACAGATGAGGAGGTAATTGACTATTATGCAACGTCAGAACTTTTTATTCTTCCATCAATATCATCACTACAGGAAGGATTTGGAATTGTTGTACTTGAAGCATTATCTGCAAAAACACCAGTAATAAGTACAGATATTGTAGGTGTATCAGATGATGTGATAGCAACAAATAGTGGAATAATACTACCACCAAAAGATACAAAAGCATTAAGTCGTGCTATAGTTAAGATTCTAAAAGATAAAGAGCTTCAAAAATCTATGGGTGAAAATGGACGAAAACTAGTTCAAAGCAAGTATGAATGGAAACAGATAGCAGCATCAATTCATGACCTATATGAGGAACTTCTAAGATAAGAAACTGCAAAGGGAGTGTGTTTTTTAATTGAAAATATGTTATATATCAAACCTGTATCCTCCAGCAGTACTTGGAGGAGCAGAAATTATAGTTCAGAAAACTGCAAAGGCAATGAAAAAACGTGGACATGATGTAGTTGTAATTACAACAACAGTAGATAGTGATGAGCACATAATAGATGATGATGGAATTAAGGTATACCAACTTAATACAACACCACTATATCCTCCATATAAACAGACAGAAGTAGGAGGAATAAAAAAGCCACTATGGCATGCATTTGACCTTTATAATTCAAAGACAAGAAATAGGATATGTGAAATACTAGAAGATGAAGATGTTGACATAATCCACCTTAACAACTATAAGGGACTTTCTATGAGTGTATTTGAGGTAGGATGTAAACTTGGCATTCCACTTATCTTTGAATCACATGATTTTTCACTTATCTGTCCAAGAGCAAATCTGATACGTGGAAACAATACACTATGTCTTAAATGTAATATTGCATGTAAAGTATATGTAGATATTCAAAGAAGACTACTGGGTGATAATGTTGATGTGTTAATATCACCATCAAATTTCATGATTAACAAATATAAGGAAAATAACTTCTTTAAAAATACTCGGTGTGTTAAAATACCACTTGCAACAGATAAAAAGACAACAAAAACAACTAAAAGCTATGATACAATCGATATAACATACATTGGAACACTAGGAAAACATAAGGGAGTTCAAACAATAATTGAGGCATTTAAACAAATTGATAATGAAAAGCTACGTCTTCACATAGTTGGTAAAGGATATGATGAGCAGGAATTTAAGCAAATGGCAGAAGGTGATGAACGTATAATCTTTTATGGCTTTGTTGAAAATAGTGAAATTGAGAAATTCTATGACATGTCAAATATTATCATTATAGCATCAATATGCTATGATAACTCACCAATGGTGATATATGAAAGCTTTTCAAGATCAACACCTGTAATTGGAAGTAATATTGGTGGAATTCCAGAGTTAATTACTAATGGATACAATGGACTTCTATTTGAAGCTGACAATCCAAGTGACTTAAAAGATAAAATTATTAAACTAGCAGATGATGTAGAATTACTTAAAAGCTTTGAGGATAACGCATCAAAAACACTTCCAAATGATTCTATGAAGATTATGATTGATAAACTAGAAAAGGAATATGAAAATATATTAGAAAAATAGAAAAACCTAAAAAAAGATGGGGATATAATATGAAGATGAAGAATATATTTACATTAAATGATTGGGATTTTAAATCATTTGCATTTGCAATCATCCTTATACAAATTCTAATGCTGATTGTAAGTGGCATATCACTAAGTGGTGTGCATCTTCCAATATTTAATGATATAATAACACTACTATATCTAGGCTTTATTCCTGGTATTATAATACTAAGAATACTGAAGCTGCATGATCTTGGAAATACATTTACAACACTACTTGCAGTAGGACTTAGTATATTTTCAACACTGGCAATAGGACTTTTCATGAACCAGGTCTATCCAATGGTTGGTATAGCACATCCAATTGAGATAATACCACTTATCTTGACATTTAGTGTATATAACATGGCATTACTTGTTATTTCATACTTTAGAGATGGTGAATTTTCATCCACTAGTTCATCAAAGCTAAGCTTTAAACTTATAACATCAAACCAGTTTTTATGCTTATGTCTTCTTCCACTTATTGCAATAATAGGAGCATATACTCTACAGTACTATAAGATAAATACAATACAGATATTACTGTTACTTCTTATTTGTGCTGTTATCTTTGCAATGGCATGGGGATATCTTAAATCTGAGTATTATCATATTGCAATTTTTTCAATTGCTATATCATTACTTTACTATAGTGTTCTTATATCAAATCATATCTGGGGATATGACATATTCTTTGAATACCAGTTTGCAACATATGTTATTCAAAATGGTATATGGGATTTTACCTGGCCTCATGCATATAATTCTATGCTTAGTGTTGTAATGTTTGCACCAATCTATTCAACACTATCAAGTATGACACTTACATGGGTTTTAAAGTTCATATATCCATTCCTATTTTCACTAATAAGTATAGGACTCTATAAGATATTTGAAAAACATACAGGACCAAAGCTTGCATTTCTTGCTGCATTCTTCTTCATTGCATATAATGGATTTTCATATGGTTGGATGGTGCAGATGGCAAGACAGCAAATTGCTGAAATATTTTTGGTTCTTCTTGTATGGTTGATGATTGACAGACAAATTCCACAAAAAACACGTAAAATACTTTATCTTATATTTGGTGTAGGACTCATATTTTCACATTATAGTGTAACATATCTGTTTATGTTTATGCTTCTTGCAACAATTATAATACTAGATGTTCTTGGTAGTGATTTTGGAAATATACTAAATACCATACTAATAAAACTTGGAGCAAAAAGGAAATACTTTGGAAAATACTTTAAAATTAAAAATCAGACAATATCACTTCCAATATCAATATTCTTTATTGGAGTAATAATAGTATATTACAGCCTAACATCAGATAGTAAGGCAATAGCATCACTTTTTGATGCACTACGTATTGTAACACGTAATGTACAAACTATGATGAAAATAAGTCCAATGCTAATACTTGCAGCAATTGGAGCACTTCTAATAATTGCTGCTGTTGGATATAAAATATTTAAGAAAATATCAGTTGATCGTGATATTGATGAAATTAAATCATATCATATATTAGAATCTATCACATCAAGAGCTAAAACATTAAGTCTTAGACGTAAACAGTTCCTTATTGTATTTGTAACAATACTGGCATTTCTACAGATCTGGTGGCCATTTAGATTTATGAATATTGTAAGTATTAATGCACAACGTGTAATACTGCTTTCTGTATTTTTCATTCTAATAGGATTTATAATGAATATAATACGTCCAAACTACTACCACTTCACAAAGGAATACAATGCATTTGGACTATTTAACCTCATAATACTTGCATGTGGACTATACATTCCAGCATTCAGAGGACAACTTAGTCTTCAGAGAATCTATGAGGTAACATTTGTAGTACTTGCACCATTTTGTATGATAGGATTATATCATATAAGCAACTCAGCACTATCACTAATTAAGAAAATTGACATAAAAACAAGAACAAAAACAACAATGAAGATAATAGGTGTATTTTTAGTGTTATTTTTCATACTTAACACAGGACTCATTGACCTTGAAGTAGGACAAAGCTCAACACTACCACTAGATAATACAATAGATGCACCAATATTTAGCCAAGGAGAATATGAGGCAGTATCATGGTTTGGAGACTATAAGACAAACGATGATAATACAACAGTATATTCTGATGCATTTAGTAACATACTTCTTTACTGGCTTAATGATATACGTACAACAAATCCAAAGAATATGTCAGAGATGGACGTTGGAAGCTACATGTTCCTGCGTGGACATAACATAAAACATGACACATTCCTATATGGAAATGGTGAATACATCCCACTAAAAGAGGGAGAGGAGCTATCATCAAAAATCTATGACAATGGAGACTCACAGATATATAAACGAGCATTAGACTGGAATAGTACCCATAATATTACAAATAATACAACAAATAACATAACCCCCACCTAAATTACTTTTTTTTAGAAAAATTATTTTAATTTAAAATGAGCTTATTTTAATAAAATTAATTAAAAAAAATAGAAAAAAGAGAAGTTTAAGAGTTTCTAGTATAGAAGACCTGCATTATATTTATCAACTTTACCAAATACATCAATAATTGTAAATATTCTAAGAATTAACCATAGACCAAATGGAATTAATCCAAATATTGCAAAGAAAAATGTTGCAACAAAGAATGTTGTAAGGAAGTCAAGAACAGCACTAATTAGGAAAAATGCAATACCTTTACCCCACTGATCAACATAACAGTATCCTGCACCACAGATAAGTATGGCAAGAACTACACCAATTAGCTTACTTTTCTGTTTTATTGGTCTTTGAGCATTAGGATTATACTGTTGTTGCTGGTATTGTTGATTGTACTGCTGTTGCTGGTTAAACTGTTGTTGCTGGTATTGTTGATTGTTATATTGCTGATTTGTTTGGAAGTATTCAGGTCCTAGGTTTTGTTGTTGATTTTGTTGTGTTGTGTCATGTCTTTGAACATATCCTGAATCTTGGAAGTAATTATTATCTGTATTAGTCTCTTGTTTTTCATGTTTTGGTTGTTGATCGACTTTTGTTATTTCTTTAGTATCTTTTTGTAAGTCTTTTTCTGATGATGGTTCTGCTTTTT